>NZ_JARJFB010000011.1:0-21272 GCF_034554655.1 Candidatus Megaera venefica | reverse complement strand
CTTCAGACACATCAAGATCTTGCTGCAAATATTCATAACCACAAAAATATTGCCAATAAATATTTTCCTTTAGCTCTTCCTCCGTAAACGAATCAGAACCGTTGTACATAGCTTGAAGCATTGATAGTGCTAGCATTACTCTATGATCTTTCTTATTTCTACCAAATTGCTTGATTTCAATGTTAGGCAATGCTCTGGCTTCAAGTTCAGACCAATTTACTAAATCCCTTAGTTTATATAACTTGTTTTTAGGATTTAGTTTTGTAGATAATTTCTCTTCAAATAACCTTTCTTGTTTTTGGAGAAAAGTAATATTTTCTATAGGCATAATTTTAAAATCCGTAAGCTTTATGCGGTAATTATACCATTTTCTTATGGATTTTGTAAGCTGTTTATGACATGAAACCCCTTGTTAATTCAGGCGGGGAGAGTTTTGACGGAGGGACTACATACATAACCAGAGATTCTGGCCAAGAGGTGAATGCAAGCTTCAATCAAACTAAGAAGTACGGCTCTGTTAGGATTAAGTCATACCAACTGTTACCAATTTTACTGAGGTCGCTCCCGCGGTTTTAAGAAGCTTTGCGCAGGTGTTGCAGGTAGTTCCAGTAGTTTTTACGTCATCAACTAGAAGTACTCTCATTCCTTTAACAATTCGCTTTATGTTAAAAACCAGAGATCCTGACAGATTTTTTTCTCGTTGATATTTTGTTAACTTAGTTTGTGGTTTGGTCCATTTCGTTTTGATTAAAACGTCAGGAACCATAGGGATTTTAAGTAAATCAGCTATGTCCTTAGCTAAAATTTGAGCAGGATTATATTGCCGAAATATTCTTTTTATTCTATGCATTGGTACTGGGATAACCAAGTCTACTTCTTCTATTTCTTGTTTGTATCGTGCGATAATTAATTTAGCAAACATTTTTGAGTGCGCTGTCCGATCGTTATATTTAAACGCATGAATTAGCTTTTTACTTTCAAGGTCAAATTTGAATAAGCTACGAGCTAAATCATAATTTGGTTGTTTTGCAACGCAACGTCCACATAAATTTTGTCCTTCTATAAAGAACTCAAAAGGAAATCCACAACAAGAGCAGTATGGGGAAGTAATGAAATTTAATTTAGAAAAACAAGGAGCGCACATTCCTTGCTCTTTGTCTATCAGCTGGGAACAAGAACTACATCTGTATGGTAGAATGTAGTTGGCTAAGCTAGCCAAAACCCGTTTTATCATAAACCTCTTGCGTAATTAAATTTATATCGGTAGATTTTGTTGTTAGATCTCGTCTGTGCTACTTGCGTACAAGTGTACGCTGCTGTGCTCGCCTTCGCTTTTCCCAAAACTTCCTCTATATAAATTTAATTACGCAAGAGGTTTATTTTCTTCTGCCCATAGCATATTTAATGAGCAATTTTTTAAAAGGAGAAACTTTTTCTGCAGCTTTAAAACCAAACTGTCTTACTGTGTGGAGTATTCTTGAATTATTTGAAAATAGAGTATTCAATGTATCAGTAATTTCAAGCATAGCATTATTATCATTTTTACGCATATTCTGATATGTTTCAAGTGAATGAGTATTTGCACCAAATTCAAGTATATTACTCGCAAGAGACTCTATATCTTTTATTCCCTGATTTAAGCCTTGTCCAGCAAGTGGATGAATAACGTGAGCAGAGTCGGCAACTAAAACTATTCTTTTGTTATAATATTTATTTGTAGAGTAAGCTCTTAAAGGGAAAGAAGCTATTTCACTTTTTATAGTAATATCTCCTAAAAACAGACCGAAATTTTGCTGTACCATATGTAAAAATTCGTCTTTTGGTAAGTTGAGAACAGCATCTTTCATGTCAGATTTTATAGTCCAAACTACTGAAGAGAAATTTTGATCCTTTAAAGGTAATATTGCAAATGGTCCGGTCGGCATAAAATGCTCAACTGCGCTACCTTCATGAGGTTTTTCATGCTGTACTATGAAAGTTAACGCATATTGAGTGTATGGTTTATTTGTTTCGCAACTAAAATACTTTTGCCTTGTTTGCGAGTTGCTTCCATCACACACAACAAGAAGATCACACTCATGAACACTACCATTTAAAGTCAAAATGCACTTATTATTGTTATTCTCTTTAACGTCATAAGAACTATTATCGATAATAGTTATGTGCTTGTTAGTTAGGACCTCTGTAAGTAGTAATTTTTTAAAATTTTTATTTTCAACCAAATAGCCCATTACTTGCCCAACTTGTAATTCGTTAGAAGCAAAATGCACCATCTCTGGGGCTTTATTATCAGCTACATAGATATCATTTATTGGGCCAGAAATGCTGGCTATTTTTTCCCAAATACCTAATTTTTCAAAAAAAACCTTCGATGAGTCAGTAAGGGCAGTAGTTCTTATATCATTAAAAAATGATGGACTTTCTATATTTTGACGCTCAATTATTGTTGAATTTATACCGCGTGCGGCGAATGAGAGCGCCGTGATCATACCGCTAAGGCCGCAACCAATAACCGTAATACCAAATCCCGTTTTTAAATGACTCAACGAATTTTTCTTATCTCCCTTGTGTTCACCTATAAGTATAGGCTGCGCAAGGTCATCCTGAAATTCATTTGTCTCATTTAATCTGAGATTTGGTATAATTTTAGGGAGCATCTGAAGATATTGATTTATGTTTTTGTAAAAAATACTTTAAGTAAGCGCTAGTTGCAATAACGCTTAGAAGAAAATAAATAAAAGCTATGTCAATATAAGAACTATTTGCTTTAAATGAACCAAGGAAACATATAAATAAGGAAGCTAAACTTGTGCCTGTATTTACAAATAACAATTTAGTAAATATGTCTCTTTGTGAAAATGCTCCGCAAATAACGATACAGGCAAATACTAAAAATAAAAATACACAAATGGTTAACATACTATTTAACAATTTTCTTGACTCGTTTATCCATTTCTCCTGTTTGTAGTCCAGTCATAAAATCATGATCAAGTGCATGCACCAGCAAGTTTTTACCCTCAACTGAAAGAGTAACAGTTCCTGGAGTTAACGTGATCGAATTTGCATAAACTAATGTTCCAACATCACTAGTTTGAATGGTTTTTATTGGCTCTAGGCTATGTTGTAATATTATGTGTTTTCGCCATGCGATTCGAGATACAGCCAAAGCAGATATAACTATCTCTTTCAATAACCATAGGCAGTAAAAAATAGTACTAATTCTAAATAGGTTTTTTTGTGGAAGTATTTTTAGTTTAATAGCAAAAATCAGCGTAAGTAAAGACGCTGCTAAAAGATATACAAAATGTTGCGCTTCAAGTGAGAAGCCAACCAGGCCGGTCCAAATCAACATAAATATAAGCAAAGAAACTAACTTAATGTGCATTTGAGGTAATATCTGTTTTTGGTGTTGAAGAGAAAGGAATAAGTAGCATTCCCATACAAAATATCATAGATATGATAATAAAAACATTATTAATTGCAATTACAAAAGCTTCTCGTTCGACCATATTATTCAAAAGTTGGTACGCTGCTAGTTCCGGTTCATTTACTTTGCCTATCAATGATTGGGTAAAAGACTCCAGGCTTTCCTGAACCTTTGGAGATGTTAAAGGCATGTTATCTTTCATGGTTTGTGCGTAGATTTTTGAGTTCGAGATGATTAAGTTATTGATCATCGCTAGTCCTATTGCTCCGCCCAGGTTTCTTGTTAAATTATAAAGACCGCTAGCATTTTGTACTTCATCTTTTGCCATTGTGCCAAGGGCTAGATCATTTATTGGCATGAAACAAAACATCAGTGCTAAGCCACGTATCATCTGAGGAACAAATAATTCCCAATATTGGGAGTCAGCAGTCAGAAAACTATTAGCAAAACTCCCAAGCGCAAATAAAGAAAAGCCTATGGCAAGAATTATTCTTTTATCAATGCCTGAACCAAACATTCTAGCAGCTATAGGTGCTGAGACGAACTGGAAGACTCCAGTGACAATCATAGTAATGCCAATCTGAAGAGTGTTGTACCCTGCTATTGTAAATAAGAATAGTGGCAATAAGTAGACTGTGCCGTACAGCCCAATACCTAATATAAATGAATAAATACACCCAAAACTAAAATTTTTATTCTTAAACGAACTAAGGTCAATAATTGGATTTTGATAAGTAATTTCTCGAATGATTAACCAAATAAAAGTTATAATAACTATTATTGTTAATAGTAAAATGTGAAAATCATCTAACCAATCTTTCTTATTTCCTTCTTCTAGTACATATTGCATCGATCCCAAGCAAACTGCCATCAACAAGATACCAAAGAAATCAAAATTCTTGAGCAAGTTATAGTTTGGTTTGTCAAAATCAACATATAGAAAAACTGTTACACAGACAAAAATTCCAGGAATAATATTCAATAAAAACATAAAGTGCCAAGATATTGTCTCCGTAATATATCCTCCAAGTGTTGGTCCAACAGTTGGGGCAACTGTTACTACCAGACCAATAATCATACTAACTTTGGTATGCATGCTTTTAGGAAATATAATAAAAATTGCTCCAAAGGCGGTTGGAATCATTGCTCCACCGAAAAATCCCTGTAAGGCTCTGAAAATAATCATGGATTCAATATTCCAGGCAATAGCACATAGTAAGCTCATAAGGGTAAAGCCGAGTGCAGCAATAAAATAAGAAATCCTAGTTGATAACAGACGTGAAGCAAAACCAGTGATTGGAATAATTATCACCTCCGCAATGAGGTATGAAGTTTGAATCCAAGAAAGTTCATCACCAGAAGCAGATAAACCAGCTCCAATTACTGATAGAGAACTTGCAACAATTTGAATGTCCAATATAGCCATAAACATTCCAACAACCATAGCAAAAAATGCTAGAATTGTTTTTGATGATATGGGCTGATCAGTTTGTTCTTGATTCATAAATTCACTATACTTCTCTCGTGCTAGCTGTGCACTAAGTTGAGTTTTTATACTGAAACTCTTATTTTTTGGTAGCGACTTTATTGCAATGAAGTATTCCTTATCACTATTCCGGCCAATAAAAACACTGTCATTATATATAGTGCAATAGGTAAGTATGAACCAGTGTAATGTACGATAATTAAACATATAAAAGGAGTGAGCTTACCAATAGTACTTCCTCCAAAAGTTGATCCCATACCTACAATCATATATTTCTCATCCCCCTTTACCTGGTTTTTACACCAAAGATTTAGGGGGCACATGTAAACTACACCCCAAATTACAATCCAAAAACGTACAAAAGTTACGTAATATATCGATGAATCTGTAATAAAATACCATAACGGAACAATTGATAAGGCAAGAATGATACTGGCTGTATACATAACTTGGCTAGGATTATGCCTTGACACTATTTTTCCAATTATTGGAATCGATACCATATCAAAAACAAGCATGAAGCTATTTACTGCCATCATAGTTTTTTCTTGGATATTAGTGACCATTGGCACCATATGATTCATTGTTACAAACGGAATTAAATAGGTCATATGAGAAAAACCTGTAACAATGGCTATCTTTACCAAATTTAATTTATTATTCCATAAAACCTTTAAGCCATAAAGGCCATAAAATTTAAACGGAATTTTTAAAGCTTTAGTTTCTTTTTGTAAAGTTAGTTTACGCAAAAAATAGCCAATTATTGCAGCTGAGCCTCCGAGAAGATGACAAACTCTCCAGGAATCTGTTATGTCTATATAGTAGACAATAGTTGCTGCAAGTGATGCAAGAATAGTGCCGAGTATAGTTGATAGTTGGTATAAATAAGAACCCTTAAATGCTTCTTGTTCTACCTTATCTTCCATAATATATAACTTTGCAATACTAGTCTCACCGGCGGCAAATACTTCTCTTAAAACACGGAAAATAACAAATAATAATGGTGCAACCCAGCCTATGGTGGCATGACCAGGTAATAACCCTATGAAGACGGTAAAAACTCCTACTCCGATTAATGAATTTGATAAGGCGGCTACAGGTCCTTTTAGCCGTGCAATCATTCCAAATAGATAGGTTCCTAATGGTTTAGTAATAATTGACGTAGCTAAAATTCCATAGGCCATTATCAAACTAAGTAGTTTATCTGTATTTGGAAAAAATACCGGGGCAATAATAGGGGCAAGAAAAATATAAAGCGAAGTGTCGAAATGATCGACCGTATTACCAACAAGAATAGTAATATCTCTTTTATGTAAGTTGTAATGCATCGAAAAAACTCCAATATTTGCTAATAAACAAATACCAGAGTCAGAGAGAATTTTCTTAAGTAGGTGAGATAGAAAAAATAGTTCTAATAAGTTATCCTGAATTAAATTCAGAATCTCTCAAGATGCTTAACCTAAGTTCAGCATGACTTTGGATATAATTTCCAACTTTACCTCCCTTCGCAGGCATTATCCTGGAGCAGGTTATAAGAGTATAATCTCAGCCTTGGCAAGTTTTGTTCCAAAGCACCTCTGGTATTTAAGTAAAAGAATACTAAAACCATGATTAATTTCTGTCAACAAGAATTAGACGTTATTTGATAAGTTATTTGTGGCCAGGTAGCACATTGAGGAATTACTAATCTCTTCAAACTGCTTCAGTTAATTGACTATAGAGTATATTTGATATTTAATTCAATTTCAGGTACCTATAAGTAATTATGAGTTCAAATTATATGCAAGTAATCACAATAGCTCAGCAAAAGGGTGGGGCTGGTAAAACTACTATAGCTGCGCACTTGGCTGTATCTTTAGCTCAAACAGGAAAGAGGGTTGCTATTATTGATATTGATCCCCAAGGAAGCTTAACAAATTGGCATAGTCTTCGAGAAAAGAAATTTGGTATTGGTTATACGGGTTTAAATTTTGTAACTAGTGCTGGTTGGAGAGTAGAAAGCGCGATAAACAATTTGCGAGGTAATGTTGATTACGTGATTATTGATGCGCCGCCGCATACAGAAACTGAATCCAAAACAGCTATTCGTGCATCGAATCTGATTATCGTACCCATGCAACCAAGCCCGACTGATTTGTGGGCAACAAGTACGACAACTGAATTTGCTCAAAGTGAAAAGATCAAGGCTAAAATTTTATTGAATAGATACAACCCACAATCAAAGCTTACAAAAGAAATAATTGCTCAAATACCGGGTAGTTTATTTAAGTGTTCTCTTGGTAATAGAGTAGCATTTAGTAGTTGTTTCTTAAGTGGAGTCACCGTCACAGAATGTGCTCCAAATTCTATTGCTGCTGAAGAAATAAGATCCTTATCACGTGAGGTGCTTGCAATTTTTGATACCGAAAAAACGGATAAAGATAAATCGTCAAGTATTCATATAAAAAGATCCGTTGCAAAAGTGTAAATTTTTCTTTAAAGTAGGCTGGTTTAAAACCGTTCCAAAATAAAATAATACATGGTTAATATACTAAAAAGGATAACAGACTATTCGCACCTAGCTCTTGCTTCTGCAATTATTGGGATTCTTATGGTCTTGCTTTTTCCAATTCCAACTGGGTTGCTTGACTTTTTATTAGCTTTATCAATAGGTATATCTTTTGTAATTCTGATGACGACTTTATTCATTCAGAGGCCTCTTGACCTTAGTATGTTTCCAACGATTTTGCTAGTTACGACTCTTTTGAGATTATCTCTAAACATTGCCTCTACCAGATTGATTCTCTCAAAGGGACATGAAGGTCCAGACGCTGCTGGCCATGTAATAGAAGCTTTTGGTGGTTTTGTGATGCAAGGGAATGTGGTCATAGGGCTGATTGTATTCCTGATATTGACCTTAATCAACTTCATCGTAATTACCAAAGGTTCTGGCCGTATTGCTGAGGTGGCAGCAAGATTCAGTCTTGATGCGATGCCTGGTAAGCAGATGGCTATTGATGCTGATTTAGCGGCTGGGTTGATTGACGAAAAAGTAGCTAAATCACGCCGTAAAACTCTTGAAGATGAGAGTACATTTTTTGGTTCTATGGATGGTGCTAATAAGTTTGTACGTGGTGATGCAATTGCTGGATTGATCATTACTTTTATAAATCTGATTGGTGGAATGATAGTTGGTATTTTACAGAAAGATTTATCTTTCGGCGTAGCAGTGGAAACTTATACAGTACTTACTATTGGTGATGGATTAGTAACACAAATTCCATCGCTGATTGTCTCATTGGCAGCTGGTTTGCTCGTTACAAAAGCTGGAACTTCTGGTGCTACAGACAAATTGCTTTTTGGTCAGATTGCTCAATATCCACAAGCTTTGATGATGACATCAATTGTTACTGGCCTTATGGCGTTCTTGCCAGGACTTCCTTTTATTCCATTCTCAATAATTGCAGCTGTTATAGGCGGTAGCGCATATGCACTAGGCTCGTCAAAAAACCAAGAATTATTAGCGGGAACTTATGGTGTTGGTGGTGTAAGCACGCCATCCAAAATTGGATCAGATCCAGCTCAGAATGACGGTCCAGAAAATGATAAATCAGAAAAAATAGCGGACGCACTCCATCTTGACCTCATTAGGTTAGAAATAGGCTATGGTCTAATGTCACTTGTTAACGCGGGAAATGGTCATAATTTAACCGAACAAATTAAAGGCTTACGTAAGCAAATTGTCCAAGAGTATGGGTTTGTGATGCCAGCCGTTAGAATTCAGGATAATATACAATTAGATACCGATGTATATGTCATTAAAATCAAGGAGCTTGAAGCTGGCCGAGGGTTGGTGCGCCCCGGTAAATTGATGATTATGGATCCACAAGGAACTGATCTAGATATTCCAGGAGAGAGCGTTAAAGAACCTGCTTTTGGGTTGCCAGCAAAATGGATTGATGAAAGCTATAAAGAAGAAGCTTTGTTCCATAATTGTACTGTTGTCGACCCATCTACTGTTATTACTACACATCTTACGGAGCAAATTAAAGAAAATATTACTGATTTGCTTTCGTATAGTGAGACACAAAAATTGCTTGATAAAATGGCTGATGAGCACAAGCAGTTGCTAAAGGATGTTATTCCAGATGTGGTCTCAATTGCTTCGCTTCAAAAAGTATTGCAAAACTTACTATCTGAGATGATTTCAATCAGAGATATGCCGAGTATTTTAGAATCGGTAGCAGATTCTGCTAGAGCAAATAAAAATTTAACAGCGATGACTGAAGCGGTTAGGGTTCAGCTTTGTAGACAAATTTGCCATCATAATACCAATAGAGAAGGATTTATTCCAATAATTGCGTTATCTGCAGAGTGGGAAAGAAATTTTATTGAAAGTCTAATAGACGATGGTACTGGTGATAAGCAATTATCTATGCCACCGTCAAAATTACAGGAATTTGTTACTAAAGTAAAAAAAGCCTATGATGATCAAGCTTTAAAGGGCTATGTTCCAGTGCTCTTAACCAGCGCTTATACTAGGCCATATGTGCGTTCAGTGGTGGAAAGATTCAGACCAGCTACGGTTGTAATGTCACAGAATGAGATTCACTATAAGGCAAAAATTAGGACACTCGAGTCGATATGATGCAAGATATACGCTGCTTATGAAAAGAGTCTTTTATAATTTGTACATGTCGGTAGTAAAGATGATTGACCATGATGGTGTAGAGCACTCAGGTTATATGTCATTTATGGTGTTGGTATCAATTTTTCCATTTTTTATTTTTATCCTAGCTTTCACTAGTTTCCTTGGTGCTTCTGAACTTGGAGAGAAGTTTATTGAGCTTGTTCTGGAGAATATGCCAGAACATTCGACTGAGTCCATTAAGGTAAGAATCAATGAGTTAATGTCCGCTCCTCCGCAAGGTTTATTAACGCTGGCAATTGTAGGAACAATATGGACTTCTTCTTCTTTTGTAGAATGTTTACGAACAATTTTAAACAGGGTCTATGAAATAAAAGCGCCACCAAGCTATATCCTACGTAGGTTGCTTAGTATTGCGCAGTTTTTAATCATTAGTTCTGTTATTTCCTTTGCAATGCTTCTTCTGGTAATTATTCCTATAGGACTTGAAAAAATACCTAAATTTGTCAGTTTGATTGAAAATTATAAAGCTGTGCTTAATTTTGCTAGATATGGGTTAGTTGTATTATCGTTATTTTTTGCAGTTTGTGCGTTGTATTATATAATACCAAATGCAACTCTAAGATTTATTGAAGTCGTACCTGGAGCCTTTTTGACCGTTGGTTTATGGGCAGCAAGTGGTTTTCTTCTTTCTAAATACATCGTATATTACAATCAACTAAACATAATTTATGGATCTCTAGGCAGTATCATTGTTACGTTGGTATTTTTTTATATAGTAAATATGATTTTCATTATCGGTGCAGAATTTAATTATTTGATGAGAAATAAAAACAGTGATTAGTATTATTTCACCAGCAAAATCAATGAATTTTGATTCTGTAGATTCAAACATTTTTTTTACTGAATTAGAAGAATTTGACGAGACTAAGAAGCTTCTAACTGAGCTTAAAACTCTGTCTAAAGTAAAATTAAAAAAAATTATGAAAATTAGTGATAAGCTCGCAGAGTTAAATTTTTTGAGATATCAAAAATTTGAATCGTTGCCAGCAAAGCAAGCTATATTGGCATATGATGGGGATGTATATTCTAATATAGATAAAAAGACTTTTTCTCATGAGGTTTTAAGATTTTCTCAAGATCATGTGCGAATAGTTTCTGGTTTTTATGGATTAATAAGGCCGCTCGATAAGATACGTGCATATAGGCTGGAAATGTCTATAAAATTGGCTAAGAATGCTCCAAAGGGGTTAGATAGATTGTGGCAAGAAAAAATTACAAGAAAATTAAATAACGACCTTAAAACGCACGAAAATAAGTATTTAATAAACTTAGCTTCCAATGAATACGCTTCAGCTATTGACAGAAAATTGCTAGAAGTTCCGATGATCAATATTCATTTTAGAGAGTTTAGGGATGGAGTGATAAAAAATATTGCTTTAAATTCTAAGCGTGCGCGAGGGATGGTAGTAGACTATATCGTTAGAAATAACCTTGACGTTCCCGAGGAAATTAAGAATTTTAATAATTCATGCTATGAATTTAACCTAAAGTTGTCTAATGAAAGTAATTATTTTTTTGTAAAGAATTATGGTAGTTAAGCGGTAAAGTATTGTTATTTATTTGAGGATAAAATAATCGCTAATAATCGCTGTTTAATCTCTGGTTGCACAAGTCTCCCTGATATATTTTCAAATATACATTTTTCTTATATAACATTAATATTAATAATAATATTAAACTTTGCTTGCCAATGTAAAGTTATTGATTTATTTTAGTTCTTACAACTTTATAAACTCAAGGTTAAATTAGATATGCATTTCAGTATTGATATAGTTATTTTTATAGCTTTTTTGGTTGGTAATTTGGCATTTGGGCTATGGACAAGCAGGGGAGTTAATACTTTGCGTGGCTATGCAATTGGTGATAAAGATTTTAGTACTGCAACATTGGTGGCAACAATAGTAGCAACCTGGATTAGTGGAGAGTTCTTCTTTACTAGTATTGCAGAATCTTATGCTACTGGAATAGGTTTTATTTATACCGCATTGTTAGGAGATATCCTGGGTTTGTTTCTAATCGGCGTAGTATTCGCACCGCGTATGGCAGAATTTCTTGGTAAACTTTCAGTAGCTGAAGCTATGGGGGGCCTTTATGGCAACAGTGTTCGGATCATAACTTCTATCTCGGGTTTTATTGGCGTTGCAGGAATTATAGCCGTACAGTTGAAAATAGCTGGGCTTTTATTTGAATACGCTCTTGGAGTAGAACCTGTTTATGGCGTTATATTATCTGGCATTGTAATTACCTTATATTCTTCGCTTGGTGGAATTAAATCAGTTACTTTAACGGATGTAGTGCAGTTCGCAACTTTTGGTGTAGTTATCCCAGTTATTGCATATTTTCTTTTAGGTAAGATTGAGAACACGCAACTTATTACAGAAACTTTAAGAAATAATCCAGCTTTTGATCATAAAGTGATTTTTAGTTTTTCAAATCCGCAGATTTATTTTTATATAACCTTATTCTTATGGGGTGTTATCCCGTCATTTAATCCAGCAATTTTTCAAAGAATTGCTATGGCCCATGACACAAAACAAGCAAGTAGTTCTTTTATCATTGCCTCCTTTGTGTGCCTATTTTTGGCGGCGATTGTATGCTGGATCGGTATATTGGTTCTATCTTCTCACCCTAATATGTCAGAAAGTGAAATTTTTAAATTTATTCTTACTAATTCTGGATGGATTATAGGGTTCAAAGGGGTTATTTTGATTGGCATTATGGCCATGGTGATGTCTACTGTTGATTCATATATTAATGCAAGTGCAGTTTTGATTGCCCATGATTTACGCCAGTCGCTTAATATAACTTTTATTAAAAACGAATTATTTGCTACCCGTATTGGTTCAATGTTAATTGGTCTAGTTTCTATATTATTTGCTATGCGCCAGGGAAGCTTTATGGAGCTATTTATTTGGGCCAGTATGTTTTATATGCCAGTTGTGTCAGTACCTTTTATTTTAGCTATACTTGGTTTTAGAAGTAGTACGAAAGCAGTTCTGATCGGTATGGGGGCCGGTTTCTTTGTAGCAATGGTGTGGGAATTATTTTTTAAAGTAAATGGTATAGGAGGTCTAGTTCCTGGTATCTTTGCTAATATTAGTTTTTTCTTTGCGGCGCATTATCTGTTGAAACAAAAAGGTGGCTGGGTGGGGATAAAAGACCAAACTCCATTAATTCAGATTAGAGAGGAAAGAAGTGAACAACGCAAGAGGTTGTGGCAAAATGTAAAATCATTTAGTTTTATTGAAGCTTGCATAAAGAATACGCCAACAGGAGATGGGCTTATGTTTTTCTTGGGGTTGTTTGTAATGATTTCAGCTTTTGCTAGTGTCACCAGTACGCCCCAAAATATTCAAGAGCACTATGCCTACTTGCTAGATATTTTTTATCCAATAGTTTTGTGTTCTACTAGCGCATTAATGAGTTATCCTTTATGGTTAGCTAGTTGGCGTAAGACGAAAGCTCTTGGTATTATTTGGAACTGTATAATGTTCTAGTATAGGAATTTCAAAAATTTTACCAAAAATATTTTTTTGAAAATTTTAAAATTTTCTTTAAAAATTTGGTTGTTAAATTGTGATATTAGAAATTATTGACACTTGTATAAAAATCTTCTCTTAAAATCTATCTCAAAATAGGCCAATTTTTTAAAATTATATTAACGTGGCGTGAAGCAACGGTTCACCATATGAATATCACCGAGGCGTTCACAATAATTCATTGATCTTCACTAATAACAAGGGTGGAGATAAACCGTAATAAACCTGTCTCAGGCTCATAAATTGATTACAGTTTGGACAAGATAACGGATCTTTTTTAAAGTTTAACCAAATCATTAATCTCCAGTTCAATGACTTGATTTTCTTAGGTATAATTTGGTTTATCGCCTTATATACAATAGGTAGTTGTATTCCTCTAGTTCTGTTAGATAAAAAGCCGTAGTACCTTATTATTCGAAAATAACGATCGGGTATGTGCATAATCAGGCTAGATATAAACTGCAGTACAGGCATTGTGACGTGATCAATCGTGTTATTGTAGTGGTCAAGAAATCTAAACGTTACTTGCAGTCCATCATATTCCTCTATTCTTGCCTCAGAAATAGGAGGTCGTTTTATATATCGCCCTAAATAGTTTATGTTGCGTTTATGATCGTCTGATGGTTTTTGCAAATAAACATACCAACTGATTTCATATAGGCCGATCATCCAGTTGTTAAAATCGCCATCATTTTGATATTTCGACGGTAATTTCAAATTACTTGAGGCGTATTCTGAGCGAAATAACTCAAGAATTCTATGTCTCCACATTTTTTTAATAGGCTCGGCAGGGAAAAATAATTTACGCCAATTACCCTTGCTATCTATACCGCCGCAAGTAACCGATAAATGGATATGAACATTACGTTTTAAATCTCTACCGAAGGTGTGCAGGGCAGTAAATATACCGACTACAATCTTTTTCTTTGTTGCTATTTCCTTAATAATTCCGGCGGCAACAGCAGAAATTAATCCAAACAGATTGCGATTAAGCCAAAATATTGGCCATAATGAGTCGGGCATTGTAAATGTAATGTGCTGCCAACGTGTCTTTGGTAGAACATTGGTAGCTTTACTTATCCATTGATCTGTTTGCTTCTTACCGCAACGAGAACAAAATCTACCTTTACAACTAAATACTACTGATTTACCGTGATCACATGTAGGGCAGCTATAACTCTTAAATCCTAAATATTTCGTTCCGCACAATATAACTTTAGTAACGTTAAAGATAATACCATACCTCAGCTCGCTATATTTTTCAGTGAAATCGACGCCAATTACCCCGATCAAGAAAAATATGTTTTATAGAGATTCCTTTACCGATTATTTCCATCTTTTACTCTGATTATTTGTAATGACTTGCATATTACCTTTGATAACAGAAGTTGGCAAGAGATGTAAAAAGCTAAGCTGCCACCGATAGGTGGCTTATCTTGTTTGGATTAATATGTTTTAGCTTTTTAATGGTGCTGATCAGTGAATTTTTGGAAATACAATTAATGGTATTTATGATAAATATAATGTTAATTTCATCTTTGGTTAGCTGGCGTTGGGCATTATTTTTACTTGGTACTGGCGTACCGATAACATTGATTTTCTATGAAAATTATACAGTGCCTTACATATTAGCATCAACAGATTCTCAACCATTAGAATTTAAAATTGTTTATTTGTTATTAATGGTAAGCAGTATGCTTGTCATATTCCTAAAGCCGAAACAAGAATATGTTGAAGCAACTGAGCATAAGGTTGACAAGCTAGAGACGGAGGTTAACGATCTTGATGAAAAAGTTATTCACTATTCTCAGCGTGTTGCGGACCAAGCATTAGAGATTGAACGGCTTGGGAGTACGGCACAGAAGATTCTCAACAATGTTAATCATGAACTGCGTTTGCCTGTTGGTAATGTAATGAACTTTGCTGAGATGCTTTCTGGAGGGCTTGAGAAATATAGTAAAAATCAGCTAAAAGAGCTTTCAAATGAAGTATTAAAGAACTCGAATCGTTTATCAACAATGATATTGAATATGCTTGATCTTTCAATGTTGTCTACATCTAAAATTGAGTTACAAAAGAAGACTGTAAACTTGAGTGAGTTAGTGGAAGATAGGGTAAATAATTGTCGTAAGATTTATTTGCAAGGCAAGAAGATTGATTTCCAGATGACTATTGAGCCTAATATTTTAATTGCATTAGATCCAAACTATATTCGCCAGACGGTAGATAACTTAGTAATTAATGCTATTAGCTACAGCAACAATGGTACGATTAAGGTAAGTTTATTGCGCAAGGATAAAGATATAGTTGAGTTTGAGATCAGGGACGAGGGCATAGGTATAGCGAAGACAGAGTTGTTTGATATTTTTACGCCATTCAAGATGGGTATAAAGACAGACTCTAAAGCTGAAGGACGTGGTGTTGGCTTGGCTTTATGTAAGTCGGCGATTGAAGCGCATGGAGGTACGATTAAAGTTGAGAGTAATGGTACCATTGGAGCCACATTTAGATTCGTGTTATCTCTAAGGTAAAGTTGTTTCTAAGAAATAGAGGTATGACAGGTTCTGCTTGGCGACATGGCTAAAGTGAATCTGTATTTGGTGGAAATTTAAACTGATAGTCCTGGGTGAGTTAAGTGCGTCCTCCTTGAGATGAGTTTATATCTATGTACAAAAAAAAGTCATCCCGGGCTTGATTCACTAGTACCTGGAATACAAAATCCCTAGTTAATCCCAACTATGGACAAGATAAATACTAGATTTTAATTACGTCCGGCAAGAAATATAGTTATACCTGGCTTGATCCGGTATCTTCTTATCTACTGTCATACATGAATCTAGTGGGTTTCGCATATCTCTTCGACCCAGTACCTTCTCCTATCTCATGAGGTCCTGAAGTAAATTCAGGATGACGGTGCATATAGCAGCAAGTCCTAGTATAAAACCATACACGACCCTATCTATTCCTTATTCATAGTTCCGGTTAATTACTATTATTCTTGTGTCAAACTTAGGTTCTTCTTAAATACCTATGATGCTTCTTTGTCGGAGGGGTGAAGCCATTCAATTATATAACTATATATAAAGAAACAGGCCCCTATGGTGATAAAACTATCGGCCAAATTAAATACTGGGAAAGAGAAGCCATGGTAATGAAAATATAAAAAGTCAAAAACAGCACCACGAAAAATTCGATCGAATAAGTTACCAAGTGCTCCTCCTATTACTAGGGCCATTCCTATTTGGGCGAAGACATTTTTAGAGTTATAAAATATGTAAGCTAAGTAAATAATGATAAAACTATTAAAAGCTAAAAATACGTAATTACTATATTGATAATACTCTCGAAATAATCCAAAACTAATGCCGTAGTTCCAGGCATAAACAAAATCTAAAAAGGGAAAAATTTCCTTTAAATATCCAGGTTGAGTTTTTAGGTGCAAGATAAGTAAAGTTTTTGATACTTGGTCAGCTGCAACTAGAAGTAATATTAGAAATAAATAATATATTATGGATTTTCTGGTCATTGTGATTTTGAAGAGGCTAAAGAAACCTAATTATGTAACTCTGCTAAAGTATCCGCGCGCTATATGATTAATATAGTTTTATGCTCGGAACTTCAGCAGCGGTAAGCTCAATTTTGCTATTTAATTTCTTATTCAGATTGTGCACTTGCTTTTTAAATTCATTGAACTTAGAAAGTTTTGATCCAGAGAGTTTTATCGATGGCGTAGATTTAAACTCTATTGGGTTCACTTGTTTGCCGTTGACGCGTACTTCATAATGCAAATGCGGGCCAGTAGCATGACCTGTTCTTCCAACATACGCAATTATGTCGCCTTGTTTAACTTTTGAGCCTACTTTTAGATTATTAGCAAATTTTGAAGCATGAGCATAAGCTGTAGACAAGCCGTTTTTGTGTTTTACCAGAACAAAACGTCCATATCCAGATTTCCATCCAGCGAATTGTACTTCCCCGTCTCCAGCGGCATAAATTGGAGTGCCAGTTGACGCCGCAAAATCAAGTCCTTTATGCATTGCGCCATATCCATGGATAGGGTGTTTTTTTCTGTATCCGAAATGCCCAGAGATCCTTACTACATCAATCGGAGTTTTTAGCAAAGAGCTTTTAATACTTTGTCCTTCTTCTGAAAAGAATTCAACATCGCCTTCTTTGCCGCTTGGAGAGTAGAGGTAGATGTTATAATCTGTACCGGCAGAAGTAAGTGAGGCGTGTAGTATCTTACCATGATGAGAAAACTCATTATCAGATGTTACAAATTTTTCTGTTATTACAACAATTTTATCGCCAGTTTTTATTTGTCTTTGAAAGTCTATTTGATGAGAATAAGCATTTACTAGTTTTATTATTGTACTAGTACTAATACCTGTTTCTTGTAGCGAAGCTATCAAGCTGGTGTTGATGGTAGATTCATATTTACTGATAAGTTTTTTTAATGGAGCAGATATGTTGTGAGTAACAAAATTATCTCCGTTTCTAACAAATTCTACTGATCTTACAGTATCAATTTTGATTGACATTCTGCCCAAAATCAAGCGTTCTTCAACAAGGCCTGATTCTTCTTGCTCAACCAGTTCGACATCATAATAGAATTTTAGTACCTGGCCAATATTTAGCTTTGATAGCAAGGTTTCGGTAGAGGCTGCTTTAATCAAATTTTGTATTTCAGAGGTGCTTAGATTTTGTTTTTTGAGAACGGTGCTTAATGTATCGCCTTTCTCTATTACCACTTCGCTAACTATTTCTTCAGCTTCACCACTGCTTATATCACCAGACATATTCCATAAAGTTCCTGGTAATCTATCGCTTATATAATCGCTAAAAAGAAAAACTGCTGATGTTGCAATTAATATTGTTAAGAATAAAGAAGCTCGCCTAGCAACTTGTTGAAATAAAAAAAACGTTGGATACGCAAACAAGTTGCGAATTATTTGAGTCATGTACTAAATCTATTAATTTCCTTAGAGTTATGCCATTACTAAGGTAATATGCACTATTTATATATGAAATGCAATAAAATAAAACCGGTAATAATTATTAAATAGTATGAAGTTGTAAGTTTATTTAATCGCTTATCATACCTAATGAATACCAGGTTTGGATAACAAAAAATACACATTTTGTAATTTTCTTGCTATAAAAATTTACTTTCAAAAGAGTTCTAGCTATTACTAGCTTATATAAATTGACTCAAAGGTCTCCCGTAACAGTAATTTCTCCTTTGTCAACGTGACCAAACACCGATTCGACAGTATGATGAAATTCTTTAAGTGTATTATCTATTAATTTACGGTTAGTATCATTACGCTGGATATCTGACTTAGTGTCATTTGTTGCCAAGATTATTATCGGATCTTCATCAGATCTAGTTTCTTCTATGATAAGATTACTTTGTTTTTTTGAATCAATAGTTTGACTCTTTTTTTTACTTTTGGCCTCTGTTTTAGTTACGTCATAACCTTCGTCGTCATTGATGTGTATCGAACAAATGGCCTCTTGTACTTGGCCATTAGGCCCAATACGTTTTACTTCTATCCTGGCGTCGCTGTAGTGTGTTTCTTTTGATTTCGCCTGTTGTCTATAGCAGTTAATTGCTCCGAGTAAGGTCGCTAAGCCAGAAAATACGGCTCCTACTATAAGTATAATATCATATGCTGTTAAGCCACCACCTACTGGTGGTTCTGTTGGGTTAGTAGTGTTGGTGCCATTATACATATACATAAGACCGCTCCAAATTTTATTTATTTCTATAAATTGTATAAATTTAAGGAGATAATTAAAACAGATTTTTTTGATTGGGTAATAAGTTCTTAACTTAATTTTTTTTGTGTGGCTAATTTAGAGAAAAGCTCTCTGGTAGCTAGGTATATCTATGAATACCAAACGAGGATTAAACGAACAAAAGTAATTTTTCAAGAACTCGCCTGTGCTCACCCCTGTGCTCACCTATTTATATTGATTTAGCTTCGTTAGATGAAGCTCTTTGAAGTAGTAAATAGATAAATTATTGAGTTTTTTAAAATTTGTTGTTGACAGGATGGCTGAGGTTGCTTATAAATACTCCCAACGAAGCGTACTCGTCCTGCAAAGAAAAGTGCCGCAAGCTGTTTGAAAAGTAAATATCAAATACCAAAGTAATTAGATAAAGGTAGTGACAGTAGTAAAATTTACCATCGCAAGATGGTACAAAACCTGTCGTAAATTTTTTTGAAAATGTGATGACAGGAATCAAACTTGAGAGTTTGATCCTGGCTCAGAACGAACGCTGGCGGTATGCTTAACACATGCAAGTCGAACGAATGACTTTGGAGCTTGCTTCAAAGTCGTTAGTGGCAAACGGGTGAGTAACACGTGGGAATCTACCTATCAGTACGGAATAACATTTGGAAACAGGTGCTAATACCGTATATTCTCTTCGGAGGAAAGATTTATCGCTGATAGATGAGCCCGCGTAAGATTAGGTAGTTGGTAGGGTAATGGCCTACCAAGCCGACGATCTTTAGCTGATCTGAGAGGATGATCAGCCACACTGGGACTGAGACACGGCCCAGACTCCTACGGGAGGCAGCAGTGGGGAATATTGGACAATGGGCGAAAGCCTGATCCAGCAATACCGCGTGAATGATGAAGGCCTTAGGGTTGTAAAGTTCTTTTAGTTGGGAAGATAATGACGGTACCAACAGAAAAAGCCCCGGCTAACTCCGTGCCAGCAGCCGCGGTAAGACGGAGGGGGCTAGCGTTGTTCGGAATTACTGGGCGTAAAGGGCGCGTAGGCGGATTAGTAAGTTGGGAGTGAAAGCCCGGGGCTTAACCTCGGAACTGCTTTCAAAACTGCTAGTCTAGAGTGAAGTAGGGGGTGATGGAATTCCTAGTGTAGAGGTGAAATTCTTAGATATTAGGAGGAACACCGGTGGCGAAGGCGGTCACCTGGACTTCAACTGACGCTGAGGCGCGAAAGCGTGGGGAGCAAACAGGATTAGATACCCTGGTAGTCCACGCTGTAAACGATGAGTGCTAGATGTCGGGAATTTATTCTCGGTTTCGCAGCTAACGCATTAAGCACTCCGCCTGGGGACTACGATCGCAAGATTAAAACTCAAAGGAATTGACGGGGGCTCGCACAAGTGGTGGAGCATGCGGTTTAATTCGATGCTACGCGAAAAACCTTACCAACCCTTGACATGGTGGTCGCGGGGACCAGAGATGGACCCCTTCAGTTCGGCTGGACCACACACAGGTGTTGCATGGCTGTCGTCAGCTCGTGTCGTGAGATGTTGGGTTAAGTCCCGCAACGAGCGAAACCCTCATCCTTATTTGCCAGCGGTTCGGCCGGGAACTATAAGGAAACTGCCGGTGATAAACCGGAGGAAGGTGGGGACGATGTCAAGTCATCATGGCCCTTACGGGTTGGGCTACACGCGTGCTACAATGGTGCTTACAGAGGGATGCAATACGGCGACGTGGAGCAAATCCTCAAAAGGCATCTCAGTTCGGATTGTTCTCTGCAACTCGAGAGCATGAAGTCGGAATCACTAGTAATCGCGGATCAGCATGCCGCGGTGAATACGTTCTCGGGCCTTGTACACACTGCCCGTCACGCCATGGGAGTTGGTTTTACCTGAAGGTGGTGAGCTAACGTAAGAGGCAGCCAACCACGGTAGAATTAGCGACTGGGGTGAAGTCGTAACAAGGTAGCCGTAGGGGAACCTGCGGCTGGATTACCTCCTTAAAGACTAAATGACACTGGATAACATTAACTAGTTATTCATTTAGCAAAGTGGTGTTATGTGGTGTACAGTCAAAAATTAGCTGTCACTACCTTTAACTTATTATTTGTATTTGATATTTCTTCTTCAACACGGTATTTCTTACTATAATCTTCCTTATATTTATAAAAATACAAGTTGCTGCAATAAAAAAATGTTATTTATTTGTATCCAGGTTATCGTGAATCATATTCAGGATAAGTATGGGCTATACTCTTAGCAGATTCCATTAGGTAATAAGATTCATTGCATATTTGCGTGGCCATGGCTTACAAGTGTTATAGATGAGTACAATCAATTTTTGTTGCAACATGGAAATTCCAATTATGAAGCAGTTTAATAT
>NZ_JARJFB010000010.1:0-21277 GCF_034554655.1 Candidatus Megaera venefica | reverse complement strand
CTTCAGACACATCAAGATCTTGCTGCAAATATTCATAACCACAAAAATATTGCCAATAAATATTTTCCTTTAGCTCTTCCTCCGTAAACGAATCAGAACCGTTGTACATAGCTTGAAGCATTGATAGTGCTAGCATTACTCTATGATCTTTCTTATTTCTACCAAATTGCTTGATTTCAATGTTAGGCAATGCTCTGGCTTCAAGTTCAGACCAATTTACTAAATCCCTTAGTTTATATAACTTGTTTTTAGGATTTAGTTTTGTAGATAATTTCTCTTCAAATAACCTTTCTTGTTTTTGGAGAAAAGTAATATTTTCTATAGGCATAATTTTAAAATCCGTAAGCTTTATGCGGTAATTATACCATTTTCTTATGGATTTTGTAAGCTGTTTATGACATGAAACCCCTTGTTAATTCAGGCGGGGAGAGTTTTGACGGAGGGACTATCTATAAAGGTAAAATAAGTAATTATTAATTCACTGAATAAGCGGCTAAGATTAAATATAGCTAAAGATTAACAAAGAATAATTTGAAAAAGTTTATAAAAAATAATTCTGATCATTAAAGATTATGAGCGATGTTGAACCAGTAACACAGGTTTTTTTAAACTCACTGCTTAAAGCAGGCGGGCCGCCTCTCAATAAGCTTTCAATCCAGGATGCGCGTAATGTTCTGGTAAATGCTCAAAGCGGCAATATCAAGATATCTCCGGTAGAGATTGAAGACCACGATATTCCTTGTGGCCCTGATAAGAAAGTAAACATTAGAATTTTCAAACCCACCTCTAACAATGACAAGCTTCCAGCGTTTATATATTTTCATGGTGGAGGGTGGATATTAGGTGATAAACATACTCACTACAGGCTAATGTGCGAAATTGCTCATGGAGCAAATGTTGCTGTGGTCTTTATTAATTATGACAGATCGCCTGAAGCACAATATCCTGTAGCGATAGAGCAATTATATGGGGCTACTAAATATATCTCTGAACATGGTGGGTTATTTAACCTGGATATCTCTCGCATTGTTATAGGCGGAGATAGTGTTGGCGGAAATATGACGGCAGCTGTCACTTTGCTTGCCAAAGAACGCAAGGGACCGAAAATCGATTTCCAGATCCTGTTATATCCTGTTACAGATGCAAATTTTGATACTGGTTCTTATAATCAGTTTGCAACGGGTTATTTCCTTACTAAAGAAGCTATGAAGTGGTTTTGGGATGCTTATCTGCCAGATAGGAATAAGCGTAATGAACCTACAGCATCACCACTTCAGGCCTCTTTGGAGCAGCTAAATGGGTTACCTCCTGCGCTGGTGATTACTGGTGAGAACGACGTATTGCGAGATGAAGGGGAAGCATATGCTCGTAAATTGATGAACGCTGGCGTTAACGTAACTGCAATCAGGTTTCAAGGTACAATTCATGACTTTGTAATGCTGAATGCTATAACTGAAACCCCTGCAGCCAGGGGGGCAATTGCTTGTGTGAACGATAAACTACGTAGTATTTTTGGCTCTGTTACAAACGGGGAATGAGATTAAAATTATATAGAAATCGTGTTTATATTTGCAACAGCGCCATAAATACTGAGATGTGATTCTAAATAATCTTGTCAGCTTTTGCCAGTAGTTCTTTTGGAAATACTATTCCAAGTTTAGCTGCCGCGCTTTGATTCAGAAATAATTCTGTACCTTTTGGAAACTCAACATTCATTTTGTTTATGTCTTCTCCGTTTAGTATTCTTGCAATCAAACGGGCTGTTTGCTTACCAATTTCGTATTGATTTGGACCAAGCGCAGCTAAAGCGCCATCTTTTACGATATCAGTATCACTTACAAACACAGGTATTTGTTGAGCGTTCGCCGCTTTTATTATTGTTTTTAATGCGGAAAGAGCCATGTTATCGTTACTAATAAATATTGCATCAACAAGCAAGCTAAGTTTAACAGCGCTTTGATAAACTTCAGAAGTTTTGCTAGCAGTTATTCCTATCACTTCTAGCCCATATCTAGGACAAATTTCTTTTAGCATATTAAGTAAAGTAATGGAATTTAGCTCTCCAGGATTATATAAAAACCCTAGTTTTTTCATTGTTGGCTTTATTTTCTGGAACATCTCAATTTGGGGTTCAAGAGCAACAAAGTTTGATACACCGGTAACATTGTCGCCCGGCTGGTCAAGCCTGTTCACTATTTTTGCTCCTACTGGGTCAGTAACAGAAGTAAAAACTAATTTTACTTTTCCCTCTTTTGCATATTTAACAAAGGACTGTGCTGTGATTGTGGGGTTGCCAACAACCACATCTGGGTTTAGGCTAACAAGTCTTGCTGATATCTGATTTGCTAATATTGTGTCACCTTGAGCATTGTGTATTTTCAAGTCTAAATTTTTACCATTTATATATCCCAACTCAGCAAGGCCATCAATAATTCCTTTTGTAGTCATGTCAAGCGCTGGGTGTTGAACTAATTGGTTGATATAGACCTTCTTCACAGTCTTTGCAGTATCTTTAGCATCTGCAATTGATAATGAACTTAAAAAAATTGCAATTAACCAAATAAAAGTTTTAACCATTTTTATTCTCCGAGTTTATTTAAAATATTTTTATATCCGCCATATTTTTCTTCTTTCAAGAACCTAGCCACTCTTCCTATCGTGGTTAAGCTTGCCCCAGTGATTGCATGTATTTCTCTATAAGACAAAGTTTCTTTTGCTAATAGCTGACAAACTTTCCACCTTTCTTCTAGCGACCTTAATTCAGCAGGAGTACATAGATCCTTTAAAAAGGCATTTAGCTCTTCTTTCGTTTTTATAATTAGAATTACTTCTAATAAATCCACTGCTGCGTGTTTATGCATTGTCTACCTACCTTGTTTTGTGCTATTGTACTAGCATAGTAATACAACAGTACAATGTCAATAGGATTTATTATTATTGTAGAGAAATGAGAGTTTAGGTTAGAAAAATACGAACTATGTTTGTTTTGGATAAGTAATATGTAGGAATGCTAGGGATATAAGAATTACAGGTAATAAGACCTGTTAATGGAGAGGCACTACTATGTCTAGAAATCTATAAAGCAGAAGTTGGCCTTAAGAATTGTTTCTTACCGAAAGGACAATATAAGAACAGAAAGCAACAAAAATACTCACAAGCCCAAGCAATGTAACCATTAGTATACTCCATATTGTCTGATACAAATAGATGGTACAATAAGTTGGTAGATAACACAAGTTAATTTTTAAATTATTCGGTAATAAATTGGTAGCTTTATACCTCAATTTATCTTCGAGCTACGCCTAACATTCAGATTAAATAGCACTGAATTTACTATAGCAAAATAAAGAAAATGCAATTATACTGCTCTGCTTATATAGACCAAACCAAAGCATAGAAGATATGACAAAATTATCATTCCAAGAATTAATTTTGAAACTCCAATATTATTGGCAGGATTATGGATGTGCCATTTTGCAACCTTATGATGTTGAAGTAGGGGCTGGAACATTTCACCCAGCAACTGTTTTAAGATCGCTTGGTTCTAAGCCATGGAATGTAGCTTATGTGCAGCCATCTAGAAGACCAACTGATAGTAGATATGCTCAGCATCCGAATAGAATGCAGCATTATTATCAGTTTCAAGTTATATTAAAGCCCTCGCCAGATGACATTCAAGATCTATACCTAAAAAGCCTAGAGCATCTTGGAATTGACATGCAAGCACATGATATTCGTTTTGTAGAAGATGACTGGGAATCGCCAACTCTAGGTGCTTCAGGACTGGGGTGGGAAGTATGGTGCGATGGAATGGAAGTATCACAATTTACTTATATGCAGCAAATTGGTGGTATAGATTGCAGGCCAGTAGCTGGTGAGTTAACTTATGGCTTGGAGAGGTTAGCGTTGTATATTCAAGGAGTAGATGCGGTTAAGGATTTAGACTGGAATGGCCAAACTGGAGAAAAAGCATTGACTTATGGACAAGTAGCTTTTGAAGCAGAGAAGCAGTTTTCAAAATTTAATTTAGAATTAGCAGACACTGAAATATTATTTCGCCATTTTGAAGATGCTGAGAAGCAGTGTTCGGCATTGATCAAGGAAAACTTACCTATGCCTGCATATGAATATTGTATAAAGGCGAGCCATTTATTTAACCTACTTTGTGCAAGAGGAGTGGTTAGTGTAACTGAACGTGCAGCGTATATAGCAAGAGTTAGGCACTTAGCAAAATTATCTTGTGAGAATTGGATAGAAATGGATAAATCATGAGCGAATTATTATTAGAGTTATTTTCTGAAGAAATTCCTGCAACGATGCAGCAAAAGGCGGCTGTTGCGTATGAAGAAATTTTTGCCAAATATTTTCAAGAGCAAACAATAAGTTTTGCTAGTATTAAATCCTATGTTGGTCCTAGAAGGCTAACTATTCATGTTACTGGCATTGGGGCTTATATTTCGGCAAGTAAAAAGGAAGTAAAAGGGCCGAAGACATCGGCTCCAGAAAATGCAATTCATGGTTTTTGTCATTCAAATGGTATTAGCAAAGGCTTGCTATCTCGTCAGGAAATAAAGGGAGTAGAGTATTTTGTATATGAGCAAATGACAGCCGAGCAGCAAACAAAAGATATACTGCAAAAAACCTTAATGGATCCTATTTCGACATATGTTTGGCCAAAATCAATGTTTTGGGGTGATTATCAAATAAAGTGGGTTCGTCCACTTAGAAATATCATGTGTATATTTGATGGGCAGACGCTTGATTTTAAATATGGGCACTTAGTAGCAAATAATAAAAGTTTTGGCCACAGATTCATGAGCCCAGAACCATTTGAAGTGACTAATTTTGCTGAGTATAAACAAAAATTATCTGATAATTTTGTGGTACTTGACCACTTTGAGCGCAAAGTGTATATATCCAAAGAATCTAACAAAATAGCAGCCAAAATGGGTTTGGTTATAAAGGAAGATAACGATCTTTTAGAAGAAGTGACTGGGCTTGTAGAGTATCCCCAAGTTTTACTTGGTTCGATAGATCAAAAATTCTTATCTGTGCCAAGTGAAGTGTTGAGCAGTTCAATGAGGAGTCACCAGAAGTATTTTAGTCTATTTGATCAAAAAGGTGACTTTGCTCCGTACTTTCTGTTTGTATCAAATATTGCCGCAACTAATCCAGAATTAGTTGTCCAGGGAAATGAAAAGGTTTTATCCGCCAGGTTGTCAGATGCTTTGTATTTTTATAACCAAGATTTGAAAACTAAGCTAAACCAAAAATCTCAAAAACTTGATAAAATTATATTTCACGCAAAGCTGGGTACTGTGGGTGATAAGGTGCAGCGAGTAGCGAAAATTGCTGAATACTTGTTACCAAATAATGAAGATATCGTAAAAGCAGCCTTAGTTTGTAAGAGTGACATTGTCTCTGAAGTTGTGGGAGAGTTTCCAAATTTGCAAGGTATAATGGGGTATTATTACGCAAAATATGAATCGTTAAATGAAGATGTTGCTGTTGCTATCCGTGATCATTATAAGCCCCAAGGACCTAGTGATAGTTGTCCAACCGGTATTGCAGCGTTTTTGGCTTTGGCTGATAAGATAGATAGTCTATGTGGTTTAATGCTAGCCGGAGAAAAGCCAAGTGGTTCAAAAGATCCATTTGCGCTTAGAAGACAAGCACTTGGTATAGTTAGGATCGTTTTAGAAAACGAGTTACTTGTTAATATTTCAGAGCTAGTTGATGTAGCGGTTAGCGGCTATAGTGTTTATAAGAAGGATGCTAATCTTTGCAGTGCAAGCCAGATAATAGAATTTCTAGAAGATCGTATGCGTCACTTTCTCAAAGATGAATATTCTCATGAGTTAGTTAATGCGGTTTTGGACCTTGAGAAAGAACCAAGCCTTGTTAATACTAAGATTAAACTAGATTCCTTGCAAAGATTCGTGAAAGAAGACGCTTATACTGATTTAATCATTGCCTATAAAAGAGCTAGTAATATTGTTGCTGGCTTTGTTGGTAAAAATGAAAAAATCAATGAATCTTTATTTGATAATAACTATGAAAAAAATCTATATAATTTCTTACAAGATTATGAGCCAAAAATTAAAGCAGAGATAATGGCAAAAAACTACTCTGAGAGCTTAAAGATGCTCGCTGCTATGCGAGCTCCAATATCAAGTTTTTTTGATAATGTGATGGTAAAAGTTGATAATCAAATTGTGGCCAATAATCGTCTTTTATTGCTTAGCAAGGCAAAGCAGATTTTTGATCAGATTGCCAAATTTGACCAACTATAGATTGACACTGAAGGCTAGTTGCAATACCATCAATAATGGTTGTTAGTTATATATAAACAAAGATTGTTGTTAAAAAACTAAAATCAAACTATTGTGAGTAAATATTAATATATTATTAAGGAGAGCGATTATGAAGAAAATGTTGGGTGGTATTAAGAAACATGGATTGGGCGGCGCTGTAAATAAGCAGCTAGGCCAATGGGCAGAACCTATAGCAGTGCAAGCGGAAAAAATAGAAGGTGGAGTAGAGAAACATGGTGGACTAGGAGAAGCTATGGTTGCTCAGGTACATGCATGGACAGCGCCTAGTAGTTCCGATGAGTCGGCACTAAGAAGAGAAGCCGAAGAATTAGAAGCAAGAAGAGCTGTAGAAGAAGTAGCCAGAAGAGAAGCCGAAGAGTTAGCAGCAAGAAGAGCTGTAGAAGAAGTAGCCAGAAGAGAAGCCGAAGAGCTAGCAGCAAGAAGAGCTGTAGAAGAAGTAGCCAGAAGAGAAGCCGAAGAGCTAGAAGCAAGAAGAGCTGTAGAAGAAGTAGCCAGAAGAGAAGCTGAAGAATTAGTAGCTAGAAAAGAAGCTGAAGAATTAGTAGCTAGAAAAGAAGCTGAAAAGTTAGCATCAAGAAGGGAAGCTGAAGAATTATCGGCTAAAAAACAAGCTGAGAAACCAACTTTAAAAAAGTTCATGCTTGATTTTCTTAGAAAATCTGAGGATATTGAAGATGATGTTGCGTTTTCTACTATTGCTAAGCTTCATGAATCACAAGAAGATAATGCAACACTAGCTCAAATGTTATTCAGTTTAAAAGATCCAGTAATTAATAAAGAAGTGATTTCTTGGTTTGTTCCTGCGATGGGTGAAGGCGCGGTAGGTGATGATGTTGCTGACGATTTTTAATAATTGTCTGTTCATTATGTTATGAACGATATTAAGAAAGCTGCAAGCATAATTCAAAACGGTGGCCTGGTTGCATTTCCTACGGAAACTGTTTACGGCCTTGGAGCTGATGCTTGCAGCCAATCTGCCTGTTTAAAAATTTTCGAGGCAAAGGGTAGGCCATCTAATAACCCGCTCATAGTCCATGTAGCCTCATTACAAGACGCTAAAAATATAGTGCAGTTCAATGACAATGCAGAGAAGCTTGCTAGCCTCTGGCCTGGTCCACTTACTTTAGTTCTCCCGAAAAAAGATAATGCCGAACTTGCGCAGTGCGTAACGGCGGGGCTTAATACTGTAGCAATCCGTATTCCAGCTGATTCTGTAGCTTTGAGTTTGATCAAAGCTAGTGGGAGGCCGATTGCAGCGCCGAGTGCTAATAAATCTGGTACTTTAAGCTCAACAAATTATGAACATGTGAAAAAAAATTTTGGGGATGAAATATTTATATTGACCTCAAATAGTCAAAGTGCTTATGGCCTTGAATCGACTATTATCGATCTTACCTCATCAGTTCCCACCATATTACGTTTTGGCTTTATTACTCCATGTACTTTAGAAAAATTGCTTGGCAAGAAAGTTGAAATTGCTTCAAAATTGTCAGAAATAAAAGCTCCAGGTATGCTTCTAAAGCATTACTCACCTAAAACCAAGCTGCGTCTAAAGGCGGAGTCTTTGAGAAGTTCAGAAGTTGGGTTGAACTTTGGTAACAGCCAACTTAACGTGGTTGGATCAATGAATTTGAGCCTTAGTGCAGACACAATAGAAGCTGCTGCAAATCTCTTTGACTATTTACATGTTTTGGATGAATTTTGCCTGAAAAATAATATAGATTCGATTGCAGTTGCTGATATTCCAAATATTGGCATAGGCCTTGCCATAAATGACCGACTTGCTAGAGCAGCAGAGTAGTAGTCTATAAATTTCCTAGTTAACCTGAACTATGTATAAGTCGTATGGTTTTTTATACCGGGGCTCGCTGTACGCACCGTCATCCTGAATTTACTTCAGGATCTCATGAGATAGAAGCAGATGCTGAGTCGAAGAGATATACAAAACCAATCGAGTTCAGCACGATGGTAGTAGATAAGAAGATACCGGATCAAGCCTGGTATGACTGCATTTCCTATTTATAAGGATTTTTATCCAGGGGATATTATAGCCATTCAAGTTGAATTAGGTACAAAGCTTGCCACGACAAGCAACCTTCGAAGGGTACATTCAGAAGAAAAACACAGATCCAGGGTTTGATCCTGGATCTTCTTTCATTGCCCGAGATCCGTAAAGCAAGTTCAGGATAACCTGACTACGCCTTACGTTCTTAAACTACGATCTTTTTTGCATCTGAGGACATATCATATAAAAAAACAGCGCCCAAATTATGAACGCTGTTTTTTATCGAAATCTAATGCCTAGGGACTATAGATTAACTTTTAGTTTTAATGTACCAGTATGTGACTGGAATTTTTTAGCTAAACCAAGATCGTATCCAGCAGAAATTTCATACATATCTGCTTGAATTCCTTTTACTGAACCACCAATGTTATAAAAACCTTTCGAGATTTTTTGTGCAGGTGTAGCAATAGCATCAATACCATTCACAAGTGTAACTGAAGTGGCTGAGTTTTTAGTGTTGAAAGCATAATCCACGTTGGCGTGAATTTCAGGAATAACTTTCATTGAACCGCCCATGTCAGCAACATATTTTGCAGTAATTCCAGCTAAGCCAGAAGTTCTGTTAGTTGTTCTTTTTGCAACTGATCTGTTTAGGCCGTTACCACTTTCTTTATAACCCTTAACTTGGATGTTAGCATATGAAGCACCAACGGTAGGAACTAAATGTACTTGTGGAGCCACTTCATAGTCATAGCCGACTTCAAGTTTTGCCGCCATAGAATCAGCTTTAGTTTTTGCACTAGCTATATTGTTTGCAAGGTCGCCAGTAGCTCTTTTTTTCTTAATGTTAGATTTACCATACTGACCTTGTCCACTTACGAACATTTCATTAGTTACATCAAATTTACCATAGATAGTAACGATGTGAGATTTAACATCTTCTTTGTTAGAAGTGTTGGCTTTATTTTTTATATCATTTACAAAAAATGAGTATGCCACACCAAGGAGAGTCTCGTCTCCTGTATCAGCTCCTAGGGTAACTCCTTTTTGATCCAATTTGTATCCAGGTGCATTACCATGTGCTTTTTGGGTACCTCTTGATAGGCTACCTTGAGCCCAGATTCCATAAGTTTGCATTAAGTCACCAGCAGAAACAGCAGAAAATCCACCAATTCTTGAATCAACAACTCCTCTTGAGATTACTAGTGAATTCATTAAACCTTCTGAAAGAGCGCTATCTGATTTTTGTACATTAGGCACTTTAGTTGCATCCTTAACATCTCTGACTACATATCTGTCAATCTCTCTTTTTAAGTCATTTAACTCAGCTAGGCTTTGTGTTTTTGAAGTTTTATTACCGGCTGCTTGTTTTTCGATTTTGGTAATATGTTGCTTTAGATTTTCCTGAGTTTCTTTAGAATTTCTTGCTTCAACAAACTCTTTTAGAGAAGCTACTTGTTTAGATAGTGAATCTAATTTAGCTGCTTGCTCTGTGGTAAGAGTTTTGAGCTTACGCAATTCATTTCTTTGCTCAATAAGTTGGCTTACGTTAGAATCTTGAGCGACAGCTGTTTCTATTGTAGCAAATTTTGCATTAGTTCTACTTTCTGTTTCTAAGAGAGCAATAACATTTGCTGGATCTCCGCCCTGTTGTAGGTATTGAAATTGGCTGAATATCTCTTTAAGATTATCTGATAAACCATCCTCATCCCCAACACCAATATTATCTAGTGCAAAACCTCCTGCGTTAAGATATAAATCTCTTTCGGATGAAGATAAGGTAGATAGCCCAGCAAGTAATTCATTGAAGCCTTGAGTAACTTCCCCTGCGTCGAGCTCCGCATCAGCAGCTGCTATAACCGCAATTAATTCTCTTTGAAGAGCGTTATTGCTAATTAGATCAGTAAGGAAAGCTTTTCCTGAGTTTTGTCTAACTGTAACCTTATCAGCTGCGGTCAAGTTATCTGTTAGTGCTTCCATTGCTGTGTTTAAAGTGGCAAAGCTGGCATAGGGTGTATTATTAATAGTAAAAGTATTGTTGCCTGTATATGCAATTATGTAATCAGTAGCATTAGCAGTAGTTGCTGAAAGTGCTGATACCAAAGCAGTTGTTAAAAGTAATTTTTTTGTCATGACTTTCTCGTTAATTTATTATAAAAAATCGAATTTGGTGAGCATTATATGCTGATCAATTATCCGATAGGTTAATTGTCCGAGACTTAACATATAAAAATATTAACATGGGGTAAAGTATATTTTTTGTTAACTATTCATAAACTATATGTACCACAAGTTATGTGTCTTTTTTATCACGATTATCTAATTTATCGGAACTATGGATGAGGATATAGAGTCATGTAGTTTTGTACTGGAATTTGGGATGCGCGCCGTTATCCTGAACTTGATTCAGGATCTTCTTCTGTTGCTTGGGATCCGGCTCAAGTCCTCGGTATAACTGTGTTACTTTTGGTAAACCAGGCAGGTATAAGCTATAGCCAAAGCATCAGATTCGTCAAGCGTTACGTGTTCCATATCTCCTGACATTATGATTTTTACCATATGCTTAACTTGTTCTTTCTCGGCATGCCCAACTCCAACTATTGTTTTCTTAATCTTGTTAGGGAGGAATTCATAATAAGGCAACCCAGTTTTGCCTATTACTGACATTAATGCACCTCTGACGTACCCAAGTTTTAATGAAGATATTGCATTAACATTTACAAAAGTTTCTTCCATGGCGATTATTTCTGGTTTATGGAGTTCAATTACTTGCTCAATGGAGCTGACTAGCTGCGCAAGTCTGGTATGAATAGGAGTTTTAACACTAGTCTTTACAACGCCGCTAGCTATGTAGTATATTTTAGGTGAATTAAAACGAATCATTCCCCAGCCAAGGCAAGTTAGCGCAGGATCAATACCAAGAATTCTCATTAGTTACTCTTAATTTTGTACAATTTAGTGTATTTATTCTGATATAAAACTTTATAGCAACCAATCTAGATAAGAGTGTGGCCATAACCATAATAATATAGAAAAACGAGTCGTCCTGAATCGAGTTCAGGATAACTTTGCTACGCCCAAGCTAAGTTCTTCTTACTAGGATACTTGTTTACTATAGCGTCAATTTTCAAAATTATAATTTATTATTTTTTATATCTCTTTAGAAGGTTAATGCTTTTCCTTCCTTTTTAAATGTTTGATACAAAACAGGAATTACAAAAATTGTGAATAAAGTACCAACCAACATTCCGCCAATAATCACTAGGCCTATAGAATTGCGAGATGCTGCTCCCGCACCGCTTGCTAGAACCAGAGGTATAGCCCCGCATATGGTTGCAATGCTTGTCATCAGAATTGGGCGCAAGCGAAGTTTTGACGATTCAATTACTGCTTCGGCAATTGTTCTTCCTTCATGACGAAGTTGATTGGTAAATTCAACTAGCATAATAGAATTTTTGGTAACTAGGCCAATGAGCGTAACTAAACCAATATTACTGTACATATTTATAGTATCATTAAAGAGAAGGAGTGCAACGACTCCACCAGTTATAGAAAACGGAACTGCCATTAAGATTAACAACGAATCACCAAAGCTCTCAAATTGAGCGGATAGTACCAAGAATATAAACAAGAGAGCAAATAAGAACGTAATAAGTGTATCGCCGCTCGATTCTTCCATTTGTTTAATTTGACCCAGATACTCTAGTTTCGATTTATTTGTATCTATAATTTCTTTTGCTATTTCTTCGATTACTTTAACTGCATCATTAAGGCTTTTGCCTGGAGCAAGGTCGGCGCTGATTTTTATAGATCTTGAATTATTATAATGACTATATTCTTTTACACTGATTGTCTCTTTAACATCAGCAACAGATTCAAGTGGCAATATATTGTTTTCGTCATTTTTTACAAATATCTTTTTTATATCTGTTGGACTGCTTTTATTTTCTATATTATAGCCAATTATAACGTCGTAAATATCAGTTCCCATCCTAAAGTCACCGACTTGTCGTCCAGCTATTAAATATTGTATAGTTTTGCCGATTGTCTCAATATTAACACCATATCTGTAGGCTTTTTCCCTGTTGACTATAATATCTAAGGTAGGGGTTGATGCTTTAAAGTCTCGCTCTGAACCTACAAAAATTGGGTTCTTATTCATTTTATCCAGAAACAATTGTGAAATAGTATCAAGGTCAGAGTATTCAAGTGAAGATTGAATATTAAATTCAATTACTTTGTTGCCACCGCCACCACCTATCGATGGCGGACTAACAGCAAATATAGACATGCCAGGAATTTTTGAAAACTTTTGATTCAATTCTTGCTGTATCTGGGCTTGAGACTCATTTCTTTCTTTCCAGTCTTTTAAAGGAACGAAGGCCATAGCGCTATCACCGCCACCCCATCCAATAACATCAAAATACCCTAGAACAGATGGGGTGTTGTTTAACACTTCTTCTGCAGCTAAAACTGTTTTAAGAGAAGAAGATACGCTAGAGCCTTCTGGCCCAGTAAAAAAGACTTGTAAGAACCCCTGATCTTCATCAGGTACAAAAGTTTTGTTGACGTTAATGAAGCTAAGGATCAGTACTATCACTGAAGCAAGACAAATAGAATAGAATTTCTTTTTGTTATCAAGAGCTAGTTCAAGATAATGGATATATTTTTGCTGTACTTTTAACAAATAATAGTCAAATTTTTGTAAAAATTGAGGCTTACTATTATTAGTTGTTATCATCCGACTGGACATCATAGGTGTTAAAGTTAATGCCACAAATCCTGAAAAGAGGACGCAAAAAGCAAGAGTCCAAGCAAATTCAATAAATAGTTTTCCTAAAAATCCTTCAATAAAACCAATCGGTAGAAATACTGATGCCAAAGTGATCGTCATAGCAACCACAGCAAAGCCAATTTCCTTAGAAGCATCAAATGCTGCCTGTATTGGTGTTTTTCCTAATTCATGATTATGTCTGAATATGTTTTCAAGCATAACGATTGCATCATCAACCACCAAGCCAATTGCAAGTATCATAGCAAGGAGAGTAAATGTATTTATTGTAAAACCCAGCATATACATTGCTGAAAATGTACCAATTAATGAAATTGGTATAGTTACTAGTGGAATTAGCGTTATTCTTGCTGATCCTAAGAATAAATATATGACTGCTGCAACAAGGGCAATTGCCTCAAAAATTGTGTGATAAACTGAGCTGATTGAAGCTTTGACAGGTATTGCTGCATCGTAAGCAACTTCGATTTTTATGCCAGCAGGAAGATTTTTTCTGATTTTTGGCAGCTCTGCTCTTACTGAATCAGAGAGCTCGATAATATTAGCCGTTGATTGTTTTATTAACCCAACAGCTAAGGATTGTTTACCGTTATAGCGCAAGATTACATCATTTTCAACAGGCTCAAGTCTAACATTTGCAATATTTTTGAGTTTTATTATGGTTCCATCAGGATATTTTTTGACAATTATATTCTCGAATTCTTCTGGAGAGTTAAGGGTTGCATTAAGTTTTAAAGAAAAATTTCGTACATCGGTTTTAATCGATCCGGCTGGATAATCTTTGTTCTGCTCGCGAATAGCTATCTCCAAGTCTAAAGGCGATAATTTATGCTGAAACATCTTAGTATTAAGTGGTTCAATACGCATGCTGTAGTATTTAGCACCAAAGATCCTTGAATTACCAACTGTTGGCAACTTTTCTAAAACAGATTTTATTTCATTATCAGAAATTCTTGTTAACTCTAACTCATCATGTCGTGAACTATTTATACTGATCCATAGGCTAGGCCAAGCGTCTGAGTCCATTTTTGCAACTGAAGGCATCTTCATATCATCAGGAAAAATTTGACCAAGGTCAGAGATCATCGAGCGAACATCATTAAGAGCTATTTCAATATCAGCTTCAAGGTCAAAGGCCAGCATAATATTGCTTTCACCAACAGCGCTTGTAGAAGAAATCGATTCAAGGTTTTTTACGGTTTTAAGTGCCTTTTCTATGCGTTGAGTAATTTGGCGTTCCATATATAAAGCATCGGCACCTGGATATTCAGTGCGGACGGTGATTAGTGGTGGATTAATGTTAGGAGTTCCTCTTACTTGTAATTTAGTAAAAAAGATTGCCCCTAATGACAAAATTATCAAGCTCAAGACTGTAGTAAAAACTGGCCTTCTAATACAAATTTCAGGTAACTGCATAGCTTTTTATTTCACTTTACTTGTTCTTTACCTTGATTCTGGGGAGCTTTTTCAATTAAGCGTACCAAAGCACCGTCATATATTTTAGTTAATCCTTCAAGGACAATAGGATCACCAGCTTGAAGCTCCTCAGAGGATATTTCAATCAAATCATCAGACCTAGTTTTTGTTATTATATAAATTTGTTTAACTTTATTATCTTTATCTATTTTATAAACAAAATTGCCTTTATTATTCTTAAGTACAACTTTTTCAGGAAGGGCAAGGCCTTTATGACGATCAAAAATGATCTCAGTTTCTACATAACTACCATGTAGTATTTTAGTATTAGGTGGAAAAGATAGCTTTGCCGTAATGGTTCCATTGTCATTCAAATAATTTGAGATAGCAGTGACTTTGCCAAGCACTTTATTACCAGTAAGGTCTCTCACTGAAACGTCAGAATTTTTATTGATTTTTCCGTTAAGTGATTCTGGAAGTTCAACAAATATAATTTTTTCACCCACAGCAATTATAGTAAAAAGATAATCTCCCACCTTTGTATCATTGCCCACTTGTGTAGGAACTACCCCAATAGAACCATCAAAAGGCGCTTTAATTATCATATTCTGATATTTTTCATTTTCAGTTGCCAAATCGGCTTTAGCTGTTTCTAAAGCTACTTTCGATTTATCCAGCACTTCTTTACTTATAATTTTCTTTTTCCAGAGTGAAAAATCCCTGTCATAGGTACTTTTAGCTGATTCAAAAGATGCCTCAGCTTTAGTTTTTGTGGCCTCGGCAATTTCCAAATCGATAGTAAGTAACACGTCGCCTTTCTTTACTTCTTGGCCTTGGGTGATTGCTATTGAATCAATAGTTCCTGCGGTCTTAGCGTAATATGTTTTACTATTTTCTGCTCTTGACTGGCCGACAACTACAAATCTTTCATAAAAATCGTGGTACTGAACTTTTGTTATTTCAATATCTACGGCATCTTGAAAAGATGCATAAGCCAGTGTTGGCAAATAAACTAGGGGCACCAGCATTATAAAAATAAACTTCTTTCGAAATCCTATTTTCAAAGTGTACAATAAATTTCTAAATAAAATTCTTAACATAAGATAATTTTAGGGTATTAAAAAAATTTTAATGAATACTCATTGTACAGTGGATGATTACCAAAAACCAGTAAAACTAAAAATCTGTAAGCAAAAAAATAGGCGGCTTTACAAAAAGCCGCCTATAATTTTGATAAAGAAAAACTTTACTTAATCTACAAACACGAAGGTTTTAGTCACCTACATCACAAGTTGCGTTGTCAGCATCTCCGCTTAAGAAAGCAACTAATCTTGGTGCACTGAATATTATACCAACACCAGCAGCAGTTGCAGCAGCAATACCCCAATTAAGTTTACCAAGGAATAAACCAACTCCAACTGAGAATATAGCAATTGTTGCTATACCTCTTGCTATACCACCAGAAAGGTTAGCTACTAATCTACATAGTGTTTGTCCGACCACGTCGTTGTCTTCAGCTGCAGGAGCAGCGGCTGCAAATGCGGCCTCTGCAGAAGTAAGGATTACGCAAATTGCAGCGAATAGCAAAACCAAACGCCATACAAGGTCAGCATTAAGTTCAATTTGAAATTTTGTGGAATTCATCTTAGTACACCTCGAAATAATTATTAAATAAGAATTAAACACAAGATTGAGTTTATATATTTACTTCTATTAGGGTCAAGCATTTTACACAAAAATTAAAATATGATTTGCTGAATAATGATCAATTGTGTGTTTTTTATGTTTTTAGTATTACAACTTGAGGAAATCAGAGATAAGAAAGAGCGATCCAGTAATTATAATTGTTGAAGGAATATTACTTTTGTTAATTATAATCTCGATAGCGTCCTTAATAGAATCTGCACAGGTAAACTTAATTCCACTTTTGCTGGCTTTGTCTGCTAGTATACTTGCACTATAACTGGATGGTTCGGACTCAACGTTTACTGCAATTCCACCTTGTACGATATCTTTGAAATGAACGCAAAACGTTGCGGCATTTCTTTTTCTGGTCATACCTAGTATCAGATATATTGGTCCCTGCAAATTTTCCGAGGCCCAGTGCGACAGGCTAAGAGCTCCAGAATCGTTATGTGCTCCATCTAGATATATTTGAATGTCTTTGCGGCCAGTGAGTTTTTTTGTTTTTTCATTTGGTATTCGCTCAATCCTGCCCGGCCAGTTTGTTGAAGTTAAGCCTTTAGCGATTTGGGGCGCAGTAATTTGAAATTCTTTATTTACAAGCATTGTAGCAGCTATAACCGTTGCTGCACTCCGTATTTGATGATCACCAAGTAAACTAGGGTATGGAAGGTCAAGATTATATTTTCGGGATAAATATCTGAAACCAGTATCTGTTTTTTCAGAGCAATAGTCATATTCATAGCAAAAAGAAGGTGCAGCTCTTTCTTCACATGTGGAAAGAAGAACTTCGTATACTTCGGGTGTTTGAGGTCCAATAATACAAGGTACATTTGTTTTTATAATTCCTGCTTTTTCACTTGCTATCTGTTTGATATCTTTACCAAGAAATTCGGTGTGATCAAAAGAAATTGGGGTAATTATTGTAGCAAGTGGCGATGAAATGACATTTGTGCAATCAAGCCTTCCACCAAGGCCAGTTTCTAAAAGTAATATATCTGCCTTTGTCTCGGCAAAAGCTAGAAATGCAGCTGCTGTAGTACCTTCAAAAAAAGTAGGTTGAATATTTTCTTTTTCCGCAGCAAGCTTGGTTCGTTCAAGGAAGAAATTTAGTTGATCGTCAGATATAGGTTTGCCAGCAAGGTTAATTCTCTCATTGAACTGAAGAAGATGAGGAGAGGTGTAAGTATGCACAGAATAGCCGGCCTGGATAAAAATACTTTTTAGCATAGCTACTGTGGAACCTTTTCCATTTGTGCCAGCAACATGAATAGTTGGTGGGAGTAAATTTTGTGGGTTGCCAAGGGCTCCAAGCAAGCGGAAACTACCGCTTAAGTTAAACTTACCCGGTATTTTCCATATAGGAACTGGAGGCCAATGAGGAATATTAACCATAGTAGTGTAAAAGATGTTATTGATTGACAAAAGGATATAAAATCTACTAAATATATCAAGTTAAAACTCATAATTACAATAGCATGATTAATATAACATTTCCTGATGGTTCTAAGAAGCAGTTTCATAAGGGTATAACCGGAGCTGAAATTGCTTCTTCTATTTCAAAATCACTGGCAAAATCTGCCATGGTGGTATCGGTTGATGGAGAGCTTAAAGATTTATCTCTGCCAATACATAAAGATTGCGTATTAAGAATACTTACAGAAAATGATCCAGAAGCTTTGGAAATTATAAGGCATGATGCCGCTCATATTATTGCAGAAGCTGCAAAAGAACTTTTTCCTGACATACAAGTAACAATTGGGCCAGCAATAAAAGATGGTTTTTATTACGATTTCGCTAGAAGCGTTCCATTTACAACAGATGATCTTGCAAAGATTGAACTCAAGATGCACGAGATTGTAAAACGCAATGAAAGCTTTAACAGAGAAGAGTGTTCTAGGGAACAAGCTATTAAGATGTTCAAGCAAATGGGCGAGCATTATAAAGCAGAAATTATTGCCTCGATACCGGAAGACCAGACTATTACCTTATATCGTCAAGGCAATTTTGTTGATTTGTGCCGAGGGCCACATTGTCCATCAACTGGAAGAATTAAGCATTTTAAGTTAATGAAAGTAGCTGGAGCTTATTGGCGAGGTGACAGTAATAACGAAATGTTGCAGCGTATATACGGTACAGCTTGGGCGACAAAAGAACAGCTTGACGAACATTTATATAGGCTAGAAGAGGCTGAAAAAAGAGACCATAGGAAGCTTGGGCGAGAGCTTAATCTATTCCATTTTCAAGAAGAAGCTCAAGGTATGGTATTCTGGCATGAAAAAGGATGGAATCTGTATCGCACCATTGAAAGCTATATAAGGAGGAAATTACAAAAGGCCAACTATATAGAAGTTAAAACACCTCTAATGGTAGATAGAAAGCTTTGGGAAGCATCCGGTCACTGGGAAAAATTCAGAGAAGATATGTTTACAGTTGAAACTGAAGATAGGACTTATGCTCTAAAGCCTATGAGTTGTCCGTGCCATATTCAGATCTTTAACCAGGGTACAAAAAGTTATAGAGACCTACCAATTCGTATGGCAGAATTTGGTTGTTGTCATCGTAACGAATCCTCTGGTGGCTTGCATGGATTGTTACGTGTAAGGAATTTTGTTCAAGATGATGGGCATATTTTTTGCAGTGAAGATCAAATAAATGCAGAAACGGTAGAGTTTTGTAAATCTTTACTTGAAGTTTATAAAGATTTTGGTTTTTTAAAAATCAAAGTCAAGTTTTCTGATAGACCAGATGTGAGAGCTGGTGAAGACTCTGTTTGGGATAAGGCTGAATCATCTCTAAAGGCGGCTGTTGAAGAGGCTGGGCTTGAGTATGAAATGAACCCAGGCGAGGGGGCGTTCTATGGTCCGAAGCTTGAGTTTGTTCTGACTGATGCGGTCGGTAGGGATTGGCAATGCGGTACTTTTCAGGTAGATTTTGTTCTTCCTGAGAGGCTATCTGCTGAATACGTTGCTCCGGGAGGGGAAAAAAAGAGACCAGTTATGCTACATAGAGCAATCATTGGTACTTTTGAGAGATTCATCGGAATTTTAATAGAAGAATATGCTGGAAAATTTCCACTTTGGCTTGCTCCTACTCAGATCGCACTCGTCGGTATAACCAATGATCAGGATGATTACTTAAGTTCATTGAATGCCAAACTTATTGATGCTGGGATTAGATCTGAGCTTGACATTTCAAGGGAAAAAGTGAATTATAAAATACGAAATTTTTCTAACTTGAAAGTGCCGATTATTGCTGTTGTAGGTAAAAAAGAGCAAGAAAGTGAAACCGTTACGCTGAGATATCTTGGTTCTGACGAGCAAAAAACAATTAGTGTAGATGAGTTGATTGCTCTGGTTTTAACAGATAATAAGAAGTATTTTGGTTAGATTACTAAGTATAATTTATTAAATTTTGTGGAGAAGTTCTTATAACTGAGATTAAAAAAAGTAAATTTCCTAAAGCGAATAAGGAAATTAAGGCGGCAGAAGTTCGGTTGGTTGACGCTGAAGGCGAAATGATGGGTGTTGTTACTTTGCAAAAAGCGATGCAGATAGCCGCTGATGCAGGTCTTGATCTTGTAGAAATTTCTCCAAATGCTGAGCCCCCTGTTTGTAAAATACTTGATTTTAGTAGATTTAAATATGATGCCAAAAAGAGGCAGCAAGAATCGAAAAAGAAGCAAAAAAAAGTTTCTTTAAAAGAAATGAAATTCAAAGTAAATATTGGTCAGGGCGACTTAGATGTTAAATTGAGAAAAATCAGACAGTTTCTTGAAGATGGAGATAAAGTAAAAATCTCTTTGTGGTTCAAAGGAAGAGAGATTGTTCACAGAGATAAAGGCAAAGAGCTTTTTGATAAAATTATAGAAAATTTAGGCGCCATTGCTAAAATTGAATCTGAGGCAAAGATGGAAGGGAAACAGATCGTTATGGTGCTTAGCTCGCAGTCTATAGCAGAATAAGCGTATACAAGCTGTATGGATATAAAATATTAACAGGAAAGGCCTAATTCTATGAAGGTTAAAACAAATATTTTAGTCATCAATGGCACCTCAACCTCAGGAAAATCATCTGTAGCTAAATCCTTAATGAAATTAAATCCAAATCTTATTGAAGAAGATCTCGATCTAATGCGTAATCCAACTACTCCTGCAACTCCAGAAATGGAGCTTGTAATGATTAATAATGCAATAGATCATGTTTTAAAAGGGAAGCAGGTTATTTTGCATCTTTTTCATCCGTCAAATCTTTCCAAATGTATGACCGCAAGAGGAATAGAAGATATTTCTGTAAAAAAAGCGCTGATGTTTTGTCCGATTGAAGGGCTTGTAGATAGGTTAGATGAGAGGAATAGTAAAGCACTAAAGGTTGATGCACAAAATACTCGAGATTATTTAATGCCGTTTGATCAATTTAGTAAACTTTATACCAAAACGCTTGAAAAACAGATTGCGTTAGAGACATTGAGTTTAGAAAAAGTCACAAAAATTTATGGTGACCAGTTTGACAAAATGATTCAGTATGCTAAGCAACAAAAGCATAATCTTCCTTCTGAAGAGCAAATTTTAATTGATAAACAAGAATCATTAAAGGATTTTTTAGCAAATCTTGGTTTTGAAGAAAGTTTATTATCTATTGAAATTGCGCCAAGGGAAACCTGGGATTTTATTTATAATACATACAATGATTATTGTGACGAAGAAGGAATTACAAAGATTGCCGGTGATCTTTATGCTGCCTTTGACTAATGCATTAACCTGAACTATGAATAACCTCAGTTCGATGTAATAAGTGAATATTTTTAAGTAAAAATCAGGGCAAAGCTCCGTCATCCTGAACTTGATTCAGGATCTCAGGCACCAAGAAAGAAGATCCTGAATCAAGTCCAGGATGACTAGGTTTTAGAGGATCTTGGGCCAAAGACATGCGAAGCCCAACAAGGTACAATCCCATAGTTTAGGTTAGATAGTCTCTCCGTCAAAACTCTAAATTTTTGATATAATTTCAAGAATTTCAAAAATAAATCACCGCACATTCATTTTTT
>NZ_JARJFB010000009.1:0-22120 GCF_034554655.1 Candidatus Megaera venefica | reverse complement strand
CTTCAGACACATCAAGACCTTGCCCCAAATATTCATAACCACAAAAATATTGCCAATAAACACTTTCCCTTAGCTCTCCCTCCCTAAACGAATCAGAACCCTTGTACCTAGCTTGAAGCATTGATAGTGCTAGCATTACTCTATGATCTTTCTTATTTCTACCAAATTGCTTGATTTCAATGTTAGGCAATGCTCTGGCTTCAAGTTCAGACCAATTTACTAAATCCCTTAGTTTATATAACTTGTTTTTAGGATTTAGTTTTGTAGATAATTTCTCTTCAAATAACCTTTCTTGTTTTTGGAGAAAAGTAATATTTTCTATAGGCATAATTTTAAAATCCGTAAGCTTTATGCGGTAATTATACCATTTTCTTATGGATTTTGTAAGCTGTTTATGACATGAAACCCCTTGTTAATTCAGGCGGGGAGAGTTTTGACGGAGGGACTAATTTAGCGTGAAGTAAAACACTGATCATAATAGGTAAGGAATAATTTATAGTTATTTAAACCGCTTTAGCTATATTTATATAATCTTGAGGAGATAAATTTTCTGCTCTGAGCGATTGATCGAGATTTAACGTGTGAAGAATTTCTGCAATATTTGGTGCTATCTTTCCTAAAGATGATTTTATCATCTTTCTTCTAGCAGAAAAAGCTGCCTGAGTAATCTGCTCAAGTTTATTTCGAACAGCTGCCTCTGGAAAGTTCTGTTTTGGCACCAACCTTACGATACTAGACCATATTTTTGGCTCGGGATAAAAAGCTTTTGGACTAACGTCAAAACATTTTTCTACTTCACAGAAAATTTGACAAAAAATTGAAAGGCGGCCGTAAATTTTACTGTTATTAGAAGCTACTATGCGGTCAACTACTTCTTTTTGCAGCATTAAAGTCATACTATTTACATGCTCAATTTGACATAGCCAATTAGTCAACAATTGGCTCCCGATATTATAAGGTAGATTTGCTACTATATCTATCTTATCGCTATTTATTTCAGATAACGGCACTTTCAATGCGTCACCATGCTTAATTTCGAGAAGGGGATATGAGTCTTTAATCTCTTCCAGCAAAGGTAGGCACCTTATATCGGTTTCTACAACACAAAGGCTGCCTGGCGCAGATTTTAATATTGATCTTGTTAAGCCAGCTGGACCTGGTCCAATTTCTAATACATTTGAAGACTTATCGATTTGAGCAAATTTAACAATTTTGTCGCATAAAGATTCATCAAATATGAAGTTCTGTCCATATTTTTTAAGCGGGGCAATGCCGTGTTTACTTGCGAGCTTAGCAATAGAAAGAAGCATCTTATACCATTCCTGAAATTAATTTTACAGATGCGATTTTTTGCATATTTGTGTCCTCACCTATAAACATAGGTTCCGGGCAATCACCACTCAAATCATCATCTATAAATTTTAATTTGAGGAATGGTATTTATATACTAGCTGCTCAATTTGAAATCATCATTTTTATATAAGCTTTAGCCTTCAGATCCTTAAAGAATTTTGTTGCCTTTTGCGACATTTTCTTATTAGACAAGAATGTTTTAAGCTTACTTAGGTCGCCAGAAGAAACAGTTGATTCTTTCTTGCACACAAATACTAGTTTAAATTTACCATCTTCTTTATATACACTACTAGTAGCTCCTACTTTAGTGTCTTGAATAATTGATTTTGTACCGAATGGCATATCATCTAATTTTCTGTCAAATTTTTCAGCCTCTGCAAAACTATCGTAAAGCTTTTGGTCAACTTTATTACAATCGTAAAGTCGTTTCTTTAAATCTTGCATTTGCTTATGATCCTTATGTTCATTTCCTTTAGAAGTAAAGATCCATGCTTCAATATTGAATTTAGGCATATCAGTATTTATAACGGCTACATCTAATTCTAATGGTGAAACAGAAACAGAATTTGATAGTGAAGAAACAATATTATGTTTAATAATTTCACCAGCTATTTGTTTTTTAAAGCTTTCCATTTGCAGACCGCGCTCTTTCATAAAGGCAGCCATGCCACCGTTTGGCATATTGTTTCGTTGCTCTATAGTGCTAATCGCATTGTCAATTTGCGTTGATGTTATTTTTCCACCAACACTAGCAGCATGCTGATTAAGCAACTCTTCTTCAATAAGAACGTTGATAATACCATTGTTTAATTTTGCATCAACCGACGGACTTGAATTATCGATATTGTTAAGCACCATAACCATTTTCTTTCTGGATTCAAAATCATACTTTGTAATTGGTTGATCATTTACCAGAGCGATTATATCAGGCAGAGCGGCAAAAACTGAATTAGACAAAAGAATAACAATAATACCGATTAGTTTTTTCATACTTATATTCATCCCTACATATTTATAACTTTTAGGCCGACCATGAAAGTCTTGGTCCTTGTTTTACGGACACCTCTTAAACTATCGTGCAAGAAATTATCCATAATGGTGCCGCTAATACTAACACAATCAAATAAGTATGTCACCTTGATACTTCTTACCAAAATTTTTGGACTATTTCCTGAAGCATCAAGTCTTGCTCCTGCGCCTAACCATAAATCTTTTTTAAGTTGATAATTCGCATCAAAATTTAGCTGAGACATTTTTTCTTGTTCAAGCTTAAAATCATCTTTAGCAAAATAGTTTGATATATTATGAAGTTCAGTAAATGTGGTCGTGGCATTGAATTTTTCGGTCCAAGTTGTTGCTCCAAGTTCATTTCTAATAGGTCTAAGTTTCTTATCTCTGCGAAATCTATAAAATACCTCGAAATTATCTTCTAAATCAATGGTTGCATTGCCCACATACTCAGAATTACCATTTTTGGAAACATTATTTTTATGCACCAACTGACCAAGAAATGTATCAATATAAATATGATTAGACATTAATGAGGAATTAATACCGTAACTAACTCTAGTGCCGTAATCATGGTAGTCAATACCACTGAACCTATTGGAGTGGAATATATTATCCTCAGAAAGTTCACTCTTATTTGAATCTACTAGGGCAAACTTGTTAAATCTGTTCTCAAATTTTCTACCCAATACTAGCATAGCTGTCGGTTCCACCTTCAAACTAGATCTATCACTTAATGATTTCACTAAGGGGTACCGCCAACGGGTTCTAAATTCTGGTATATTTTTATACCAAACTCTTTGCCTCTCTATTAATGTATTTTTATCTGTAAAATCTACCCAATATAAATCTCCTCGGTTTGCCACAGAATATGTTAGCATGTGTCCATTATTCGTAATTAAGTTATTCATTAATTCTAAGTCTAGAGAGGTTCTTGCCACTCCTAGATCTTTTGGTTCTTGGTAGACAATGGTGTCGCTTTTAACATTTAGTAATATTGTTTCATCGTCATTAAAACTATAGACTTTCTTGCTCTTAACGCTTGGAAAAACCAATGGAATTTGCCTTTTCTTCTCATTTGCCCTTAAGTCCTGAAAATAATACCCATCGAGAGAAAAATAATCTCTTGTATCAATAGTGTTAGTGTAGACCTTAGATGTCAGGTAATGGTCAAATATTTCGTGGTAATTAGTAAGGTAAGCTTTATCCGATGTTCTTTTGATATCGAATCCAAAATTTACTTCATTTTCAACAAAATTTCCTTTAGCAAAAATATGGTAACGTCCTGGCCTTGAGCTCTTTTCTGTTTTTTGGCCACCTGATTTACTTATTGGCGGGTTACCAAAGCTCCCAAGAATATCATAATAGCCATTTCTTACCTTATGGCGAAATTCAGTCTCGAATATTGTATAGTTTTTTGATAATCTTGGGCTGATTGTAGCATCAATATTAGGTTTTGGTCGAAAATAAAAAGGTATCAAAAAATTGTCGCGTTTTATTTGTGGCCCAAGAATACCTGATTGAGCTTTAGCGTTTGGCGATGGATGAGAAAAATATGGAAGATAAATTAATGGAACACCATAAACTTCAAAAAACAGATGTCTGTAAGTAATTTTTTGCTTGTCATAATCAATATCAGTTTTGCTAGAACTTAATTGCCAAATAGGATTTCTACTACAATTAAATTCACAAGGGGTAAAAACTGACTTTTCTAAGATAATTCTGTTTTTCTCTATTCTTTTTGCAGTTCTTGAGACAATAACAGCGTTGTTATCAAGTTTGGCCATAAATCCTTTGATAATACCTTTTTTAAATTTATCTTTAAAAACAGCTTTTTGACCATAAATTGTTTGGCCATTTTGATCGATAATTCGGACATTTCCTTCGGCATATACTATGTCTCTGTCCAAATCATAATGCACAACCGCGGCATGCAGAGTATATTCATCCATTTGGATAAACACATTACCTGAGGCGGTAATAGTATTATTATTAGCATCATAGTTGGTTTCTTTTGCCTTGATAATCGCCCCCTTCTTGGGCGAGGCCTGGACAAAGTTGGTCATGAAACCAAGTAATAAAATTGCAAGTAATAGTTTGCAAAAAAACTTCATTTAAATTAGTCTATTCAAAGTAAAATATTCTCGATCATACATGATGTTAGACGATTATTTAACAAATAACGTAAGCAAAACGGATTTTTCTGTTTCCGAAATTTCCAGCAAAATTAAATGGCTGCTGGAAAATAACTTAGGGACCGTTAGAATCAAAGGAGAGATCTCTGGATTAAAAATTGCTACCTCAGGACATGGCTATTTTTCTTTAAAAGATGAAAATGCTATTCTGGCAGCCACTTGTTGGAAACACACCTTAGCTAGGGTTAACTTCAAACTAGAAGAAGGCTTAGAAGTCGTTGTTACAGGTAAAATTACTGCTTATGCTGGTCAGTCGAAATATCAAATATCGGTTGAATTGATTGAGCCCTCTGGTGTTGGTGCTTTCATGAAGATACTAAGCGAGCGACGTCAAAAGCTAGAAAAAGAAGGGTTGTTCGCGCAGGAGCATAAACAAAAAATTCCCTTTTTTCCTAAAAAAATCGGTATTATAACTTCAATCACTGGTGCAGTGATAAAGGATATAATTCACCGCATTTCTGATCGGTGTCCAACTCACCTTGTGATTTGGCCCGTCAGCGTTCAAGGAGAGACGGCTGCTGAGGAAATATCAAATGCTATAAATGGTTTTAATAAATTACCAACTAATTTACAACCTGATTTACTAATCATAGCCAGAGGCGGTGGATCTATTGAAGATTTATGGTCGTTTAACGAAGAAGTTGTAGTGAGAGCGGTTTTTAACTCAGGCATACCAACAATTTCTGCAGTAGGCCACGAAACCGATTATACACTAATTGATCTTGCTTCTGACCTTAGAGCGCCAACGCCAACTGCAGCAGCTGAGTTTGCCGTGCCAGTTATTGCAGATTTGAAATATACACTGAACCTCTTTGCTGAGCGTATTACACACCGGCTTTCAGATTTAATAAAATATTATTTACAGAGACTAAGAAATAATGAACGTGTTTTACAACAAATCCAGAGTATTATAAATAATCACATTCAACGCTTAGATGATCTCTCATTTAGGTTAATAGGTGCATTACCCAACCTATTAAAACAGAAACAATTATATCTTTTGCACTTCCCGATTTCTAGGCTCAAACCAACAAAAATACTAAACTATAAATATCTACAATACCAGAATATGAGAAACAGCCTTCTTGGTAAGACAGACACTTTACTTGCCCCTCTTGAGCACAAGCTTACTTTGAATTCATCGCTGCTAGCTAGCCTTGATTACAATAATGTTTTAAATCGAGGATTTGCTATGTTGAAAAATAGTGATGGTAAAATTATTTCAACTTTGTCTGATGCTCAAAAAAGCCCATCGTTGAATTTAAAAATGAAAGATGGAGAAATGAGTGTTGTTAAACTTGCTCCCCAGCGTTAATCAACCCCCATTCTTTATTTTGCAGTTATTCGGTTTGCTAGCGTCGAAGATCTAAGAAAGGAATCCCCCGCAAGATACAGTCTTCACCGTATTGGGCCGTAAAATATATTAAGAAGCCTATAAAAGATTAGGTACAAAACCTGATTTAACCAGATAATGGGAACTTTAGAAAAATTCCTATTATATTAATAATCTTTCTATCTTAAGTTTAGAATTTATAAACTGTTGACAATAGATAAACTGTCTGCTAATCCTTAAGTAAGTAAGTATTCGTTTATATATTTACTCGTTATTTAATAAACCGTTAGTTAACAATTTAAATGGAGGATTTATGGGGGGCATGAACGATGCGAAAGACACTGCCAGAAAAATGAAAAACATTGTTGTAGATAAAACTGAGGATGCAGTAGGTATTACAAAATCCCCTAAAGAATTAGCAAAGAGAATCATCGAACATCTTACTCATCGAGAATATAAAGAGGCTGCTACTATGTTAAGCTCTGAGGCAAGAAAGCACCTTGTTAAAAAAGGATTAGAGAATGATAAGTTAGCCCAAGAGAAATTAGTTGATTTTGAGAGAGCTGTTAATGCTTTAGCAATTGATTTAAAAAATCATGATTATAAGCAAATAATGTCCCAATTTGAAAGATTGGAAAAAGTATTACCTGAAAAATCTATAGAATCTTACCCTGTATTGGGTTCTATGAAAAATATATTAAAGAGTATAATCGATACTTTTAAGAAGCATATAGAAGAAGGTACAGAACCTGAGTTTAAAGATATGCTAAGCACTTTAGAAAAGTCATTTGACAATTTTATGAACAACTAAAATAGATAAATTATATTTAAATAAAAAAAGAGGCGTCTTTATGAAGAAATTTCAAATTCTATTGGTAACAGTACTATGTTTACACCTGGTAAGTTGTGGTGGTTCAAGAGGGCAGACAGGAAGAGAAGGTTATAAAAATCAGGGTGAACAAATGGAAGATACTAAAATAGTACACTTTATAAGGAATAAATTTCGCCAAGATCCTTTAATTCCAACTAGCTTAATCCATATAGCTGTAGATAGAGGAATAGTCCAATTAAGTGGATTTGTACGGACGCATGAAGAAGCTAACCTCGCTATTTTAAGTGTTAAAGGAGCACCAGGGGTAAAAGATGTAATTAACAGCTTAATAGTTTTATCAGGCGGTGAGTACGCTGCTAGAAGAGCAACTGTAGAAAGGTATAATACCGCAAGGTAATTAGGGTATTGTGTTGCAAATATCAAGGTCCATAAGTGTTTTGTTTTTGCTGTTTGCAACAGCTACGTTAATTCAAGAAAATTACAACAAAGCTAATATAAGTCTCATGTTAACTTAATTTAATCAAAGGAGAAAAACTTTATGTTATTAAAAAAACCAATTATGTTTGTTCTTTCATTAACCATTGCAACTATAGCCATCTTTAATTGTCCCATGATTTTTGCCACTCCCGCAGAAGATTCTGATATAACGACGGGGATAACAGCGCTATTAATAAGCGAGAATGATATTCCGAGTAATAGTATAAGTGTATCAACAAAAGATCGCATAGTAACCCTTAAAGGCACTGTAGATACTGCCTTACAAGCTCACAAAGCAATAGAAATTGCTTCTAGTGTTAACGGTGTAATTGATGTGGTTGACACTCAACTTAAATTAAAAGGAAGCCAATCATTAATTGCAGATTCTTTAATTACAGCAAAGGTTAAGGGAAAAATAAGGTATTTGTATACAAGTGAAAAAATAGTCGATGGATACGATCTGCATGTTGAAACTACGGACCACGTAGTACACATTTTTGGTAAAGTTGCAAGAGAAGCAGATTTGGATACAGTAGTAGCTGCAGCTAAAGAAGTTAAAGGCGTAAAATCTGTTAAAACCAACATAAAAGTATAAATAAGCTACTATAAAAGTACAAGCCACCCAGCGTTGTCAAGTTAAGTAATTTAGGGTTCATCTATTTTACTTAACTTGACTATGTCCTCATAATTTCCATAAATATAATTTAAATTGGGTTACTCTAAGATTTAAAACAAATACTTGACTATTTTAGTTGGGTAAGTTAGCCTTCATACATATTATTTATTTTTGAATAAACCATATGATGTTAACAACTAAGAGTCGTTATGCAGTAATGGCGGTAATCGAAGTGGCAACAAACAAGACAGGTCTGCCTATGAAACTGTCTGATATTTCGGCAAATCAAGATATTCCTCTAAATTATCTGGAGCAAATATTTCTCAAGCTTAAAAAGGCAGATATTGTAAAATCGGTTAAAGGACCTGGTGGGGGATATCAACTTACTAATACTACTGATCAAATTACTATTGAAAATATCATTGATGCGGTGGATGAGAACCTTAAGATGACTAGGTGTTCAAAAGACAAGAACTGTAGAAAAAATGGTATAAACTGTCAAACTCATGATTTATGGAAAGGTCTTAGCAAAAGGATACGAGACTATTTTGCTAACATTTCTATAGCCGATATAATGAATGGAGAGCTTAAGGTATAGTAAAATGACACCACTTTTAGGCTTAAATCAGACAATATATCTTGATCATAATGCAACGACACCTCTGTGCCCGGCTGTAAAAAGCAAAATGGATGAGTATGCATTATTGCCTCTAAATCCTTCGTCGATTCATTCAAATGGAAGAGCTGCCAAATCAATAATTGAAAATGCTCGCAAGCTGATAGCAAAGCTTATGGGGTTTGAAAGTAATTTCAGAAATTATCAAGTAACTTTTACCTCTGGCGCCACTGAGGCTAACAATATTATTCTGGCTAATTATAGAGATGGCGAAATATTTATCTCTGCAACAGAACATCTTTCAATTTGGGCACATAGTAAGGTTGCTTCCAATTTTACTGTGATTCAAGTGGATAAGGATGGCGTTTTAGACCTTGAGGATTTGCAACAAAAATTGGCAAGTTCTACAAAGCAAAAGAAACTAGTTTCAGTGATGTTGGCAAACAACGAAACTGGTGTTATTTCTTTTTTACAAGAAATAGCTAAAATTTCCCATGAACATGATGCGCAGATACATAGCGATTGTGCTCAAGCTACTGGAAAAATTCCGGTTGATATGATAGTCATGGATCTTGATTTTGCAAGCATTTCTGGTCACAAATTTGGTGGTCCAGTTGGATCAGGGGCTTTAGTCAGTAAAACATCGTTTCACCTTCAACCAATATTTATTGGCGGTGGGCAAGAGCGATCCTTGCGTTCTGGTACTGAAAATGTCCCTGCAATTGCAGGGCTTGGCGAGGCTGCGTTGATTGCATTTGATGAATTAGACAAACGTAATGATAAAATGAAAAAATTACGTGATAAGCTCGAGTCTAAATTACTGAATAAGTTTCCAGATATAATTATTGCTGGTATAAATACCGAGCGCTTGCCAAATACTAGTTTAATAATTAACCCAAAAGTTACAGCACAAATAATGTTAATTGCTCTTGATCTAAAAGGCGTTGCAGTAAGTTCTGGTTCTGCTTGTTCTTCTGGTAAAGTTGGCAAATCTCATGTCCTATCCGCAATGGGTTGCTCTGACGATGAAATTAAGTCTGCCATACGTGTATCCTTAGGATATACAACTAGTGATAAAGATATTAATGATTTTCTTGAAATATATAGCGAATTAAATAGGTAAGGAATATGAACAACCTAACAAAACTAAAACAAAAAGTGATTGATGAGGGAGGAAGAGTCCCAATCTACCTAGACAGTCAAGCTACAACACCTACTGACCCAAGAGTAGTTGAGGCGATGATACCTTATTTTACTCACAATTTTGGTAATCCGCATTCAAGAAGTCATCAATATGCGTGGGAAGCAGAAGAAGCATGCGAACTTGCAAGGTCGCAGGTAGCAAATTTAATCGGTGCTGTATCAAAAGAAATAGTATTTACTTCTGGAGCAACGGAGTCGAATAATATGGCTCTGAAAGGGATTGCAAAATTCTATGGAAATAAAAGGAATCACATTGTAACCCTTGTAACGGAACATAAATGTATTTTAGATACAGCCCGTCATTTAGAGCAAGAGGGTTTTGAAGTAACCTATTTACCTGTGCAACCAAATGGCTTAGTTGATTTAAATCAACTAGAAAAAGCTGTAACACAGAATACTGTACTTGTTTCGGTGATGGCAGTTAACAATGAAATTGGAGTTATTCAGCCACTTAAAGAAATTGGGAAGATTTGTCGTCAAAAGGGTGCTTTTTTTCATACTGACATGGCTCAAGCATTTGGTAAAATTCCAATTGATGTTAATGAGTGTAATATTGACCTTGCAAGTATTTCAGGTCATAAAATACATGGACCAAAAGGTATTGGAGCACTTTACATTAGACGCAAACCAAGAATACGCCTTACTCCTATTATAAATGGTGGAGGACAAGAGAGAGGTTTACGGTCTGGAACACTTGCTACTCCTTTAGTAGTAGGGCTTGGCAAGGCTGCATTGATTGCTTCACAAGAAATGGAAGCTAATCATAAGCATGTAAAGAGACTGTTCGATCGTTTTGTTGGAACAATTCAAACTAGAGCTGAAGAAATATATCTCAATGGTGATAGAGAGAAACGTTATCATGGTAATGTAAATTTGAGTTTTGCTTATATTGAAGGAGAATCGATGATTTTAGCTATCAAAGATCTTGCAGTATCATCTGGTTCGGCTTGTACATCATCTTCCCTTGAGCCATCTTATGTACTTAGAGCACTTGGGGTAGGCGATGCTATGGCTCACACTTCAATTAGGTTTGGGTTTAGTAAGTTCACAACTGAAGCAGAGGTTGATTATGCTGCTGAGTTGGTGCTTTCAAAAATAAATACCTTAAGAGAACTGAGCCCATTGTGGGAAATGGTACAAGAAGGTATTGATATTAATGAAATAAAATGGGCCACCCATTAATAAATTAAAGGTAGGTTAATATGGCATATAGTAACGAAGTAATAGATCACTATGAAAACCCACGTAATGTAGGGACACTGGACAAAAAAGATGGCTCAGTTGGCACTGGGCTAGTTGGCGCACCAGCTTGTGGTGACGTATTAAAGCTACAGATCAAGGTTGACGATAATGGTGTTATTATTGATGCTAAATTTAAAGCATTTGGTTGTGGTTCAGCCATTGCTTCTAGCTCTCTTGTAAGCGAATGGGTCAAAGGCAAAAACGTTGACGAGGCTCTTGCTATTAAAAATACAGAGATAGCTAAGCATTTATCGCTTCCACCAGTAAAGCTTCATTGTTCAATGCTTGCGGAAGATGCAATTAGGGCGGCAGTAACTGACTATAAAAACAAAAAACGTAAAAATGGCTAATACCAAGCAGGTTATGGCCCTAACAGATGCGGCAGCGACCCAGATTAAAGCTCTTCTAGCTCAGCGAGGAAAAGAATCATTGGGTATTAGAATTGGTGTGAAATCTGGCGGTTGTTCTGGCTTGAAATATTTTGTGGAATATGCTGACGCAAAAGGGCATTTTGATGAGATCATAAGTGATAAGGGGGTAACGGTCCTAATTGATCCAAAAGCCTTAATGTATCTTCTTGGTACAGAAATGGATTACATGGAAGAAAAGTTTAAATCAGGATTTACCTTTACAAACCCAAATGAAAAAGGCAAATGTGGTTGTGGTAGCTCGTTCAATGTATGATACCCAAAGTCCTAATAGTCTAATATTTCAAGGAGATATTTCTTTAGTTGAGTCAGTAGTAATTTCTTCTCCCTCCTTAATATCTTTTAAAGCTATATCGCACCATCCATTTCTATAAGCTTGAAAGGTATTAGGAGTATCTGAATGGTTAACATATCGCTCAGGTTCTCCGAAAAGAAAAATAGTATCATTAAGTATATGAGCAAACCATTTTTCTTTTTCTGGTAGTTTTTCAAAACCCTTTCTTGTTAAGGGAGTAAGATTATATTTGATAACAATTTCATCTTTTTTGAAATCTCGTGTTGCGTACACACCTTTGTTATTTAGAACACCATTTCCAATAATTACCTTATTTAAGTATTTTTTCTTCATAAGAAGGTTTCATTTGTATAATATTTATATCAGATCAAGCCGCCATTTTTTTTAAAGGATTTTTTATCTGGTAGTAATCCGCCAACTTGTGCATCCCAAAGGGATCGGTATAACCCGTCTCTGACAAGTAGCTCTGTATGGATGCCATCTTCTACAATTTTACCCATGTCAAATACAAGGATACGGTCCATACGTAGTAAAGTTGAGAGGCGGTGAGCTATTACAATGGTTGTTCTTCGGCTTTCTCCAGAAGTTTCATTGCGACTATTCATTAATTCCCATAGGCTTTCTTGGATACTCATTTCAGTAATTGAATCAAGCTGAGAGGTGGCTTCATCCAATACTAAAATAGGTGCGTTTTTGAGAATGGCTCTGGCTATAGCGATTCTTTGACGCTGTCCACCAGATAGCTTAACGCCACGTTCACCAACAAGAGACTCATAGCCTTGGGGCAATTTGATAATAAATTCATGTGCTTGAGCACGCTTTGCAGCTTCAACTACTTCTTCGTCTGTTGCTTCAATCCTGCCATACCGAATATTCTCCATCAATGTGCGATGAAAAAGTGAGGGATCTTGTGGGATCATGGCGATGGCCCTGCGTAAAGAATCTTGGGTACACTGGCGAATATCTTGTCCATCGATGAAAATATGGCCACCGGTCAGGTCATAGAGTCTTAGAATTAGATTTACAAATGTCGTTTTGCCACTACCAGAATAACCAACTAATCCTACTTTTTGCCCCGATTGAATATTAATTGATATGTTTTGGAAGAGAGGGCCAATGCTTTTATAGTGGAATTTTACGCCTACAAAAATGATTTCACCCTTGGGAACAATTAAATCTGAAGCATTTTCTATATCCTTTATATTAAGAGGTCCGAAAAGTGCTGATAAACTCTGTTTGCATTTACCTACAGCTGTATTTAATTCGTCTATTTGTTCGACGGCTCCCCATGTCGTAAAACCAACCTCAACGCTTAATCCAAGAATAAGTGCGAAATCACCTATGCTTACAACCTGACTTAGCCGTAATTGAACTAGGAAGTATAACATCAGGGCTAGCATAATAGAAAACGAAGCTCCTCGAAATATATTCAATTTAATACCGAATATTCGATTTGCTTGAAAGGTTTTTTGAATCGAAAGTAAATATTTTTCAATGTAAGCTATTTCGTAATTGCGCCTGGCGAAGAGTCTGACCGTACTAGAATTCGTTATACTATCAACTAGTTGCCCAAAGAGAAGTGATCCAGCTGCTGCATGAAGTTCTGATAGGTCAATTATCCTTTTAGATACACGAAAACTAATGGCAGTAAACACTATAAACCAAATAAGCAAGGAGCAAAAAAAATAAGGATGGACATAATACATACTTATAAAAGCTACAATTAATAACGTTAAAAAGCGAATCATATGTTTAGAAATATCATGTACAACATGTTCTATATTGTCAGCTAATGTAATGATGTGGCTCGAAATTCGGCCTGATAAATTATCTTGAAAGAACTGATGGCTATGTTGGTGTATATACGAAAATGTCTTTTCGATAATTTGGTTTTTAATTATTGGTTGTAATTTGTAATTTATGTATCCTATTCCACGCCAACATAAATTATGTATTTCAAAGTTCAGGACAAAAAATACAGCAGGCCAAAAAATAAGAGATAGGACATTACCTGGTTCTGTATAACTCATAGTGTCAATCATGTGCTTAAGGAGCAAGCTATTGAGTGGTGGCCAAAGTCCGGTAATCATGGCAAGAAGAATAAATATGGCAGCAGGAAGTTTGTATATTTTCAAAAAATGCCATATAAAGGGCCATAGATTTTGTGGCAAAAAGGTGTTTTGTGGTAGAAGGGATACGTTCATGTCTATTACCTTGCTAGTTCACTCTCCTTTCCACAAGATATGTATTTATCTTGACATAAAAACATTTTTTGTGCAACCCTAGGCTATATTGGATCATTGTTTTTGCCATAAGAAACAAGAGATTAAACTTTGTTGAATATTTAATGAACATTACTTTTATTCCCCTAGCCAAATCGCATTTCCCATTGTTGATTAAGTGGCTAGAAGCACCGCATGTAAAGTTATGGTGGGATCAGGATATTCAATGGACACCAGAGCTGATAAGGGAAAAATATGGACATTACGTCGATGGGAGAAAATTAATAGATAATAGTCATGGAGAATTAGCGCAAAAACCAATATATGCATATATTATTTGCTTAAATGATATTCCTATTGGTTATATTCAATATTATAATGTATATGATTTTCTGCGTGAGCAGGGCCATGACTTATCCGAACTTCCAAATTCTTGTGCAGGTCTTGATTTGTATATAGGCGAAATAGAGTTTCTTGGTAAGAATGTTGGTTCTAAAGCTCTTATACTTTTCTTGGAGCAACATGTTTTTCAAAAATTTGATTACACATTCGTTGATCCGGATGTTACAAATACAGCTGCTATTCGTGCTTATGAAAAAGCAGGATTTATGAAGATTAAAGGAACTAAAGATGAAATATGGATGATAAGAGAGAAATAATGAGTACAAAAAATAGCATTTATACTTTAGTTCGCATAGCCAAGACATCTGATGTTCCAGATCTCGTGCCATTAATGGATCAACTCGGATACCCGGCTTCCCACGAAGAGCTTGAATCAAGGTATAAAAGGTTCATAAAAAATGATAATTATGGTGTTGCAGTTGCTGTCTCAGAAGAGAAACTTATTGGTTTTGTTGCTTGGTCAGTATCTTCGCTTTTTGTTTTGGATAAAGTGCGATTTCATATTGAGAGTTTAGTAGTAAACGAGAAGTATCGAGGTTGCGGAATTGGAAAAAAGCTTATGCTATTTGTAGAAGATATTGCACGTGACTTTAGTCCGGCTATTATTGACCTAACATCTGGCCTCCGTCGGGCTAAAGATGGATCTCATGAGTTTTATAAGACTCTTGGTTATCAAAATGATGGCCATATGGCAAAACTATATTTAAGAAAAGAAGTATGAACAAAAATCTCTCGCACCGCAGAGCGACAATAAATGACGTAGATACAATCGTTAATCTTCTGCTTGAAGATGAACTTGGAAAAACCCGTGAAAGTACTAACACAGTGCTTGATCAGCGTTACATCACTGCATTTCATAAAATAGATATTGATCAAAATCAATATCTTATGATTGTAGAAAATGGTGAAGAAATCGTTGGAACATGTCATTTAACGATTATGCCATCGCTGACTTTTTCTGGTAAAACAAGAATGCAAATTGAAGCAGTGCGTATTCTTGAGAAATACCGGGGGCATAAAATTGGTGAATGGATGATGCAAGCTTCTATCTCTTACGGTAAAGCTAAAGGTGCGTCCATAGTACAATTAACGACAAATAAAAAGCGTATCAAAGCTAGGAAATTCTACGAATGTTTCGGTTTTGAAGCAAGCCATGAAGGCATGAAACTGTATTTGAGCGAAGAGTAATGAATATTCAATTTGAGAAAGCTGAATTAAAGCATATTGATACTATTTTTGAATGGCTACGTCAGCCACATATGATGGAATTTTGGGATAATACTCAAGAACATAAGGATGATATAATGAATTTTATTCATGGGGAAAAGCAACATTATTTTTATGGCACAACAAAATATTGGATTGGTTCAATTGAGGGAGAGCTATATTGCTTTCTTTTATCTGATATTTTGCAGAAGGACCAAGAATTATCTGATGTTCATAGGGAGAATATGTCTAAATCTGGTCATACAATCGGCCTTGATTTTGGTATAGGAAATACAAAATTTTTAGGTCGAGGACTGGCAGCTCAAACACTAGAAGCTTTTATGGGTTTTTATTGCGAGTTTGTAGATCCTCTAGTTGATACATTTTTTATTGATCCAGATCCAAATAATCCTCGTGCTGTTCGCGTTTATTGCAAAGCTGGATTTCAAAAAGTTGGTACATATGAAGCTAATGCCGGCGCTTTTATTGGGCAAGCAAGTGATCTAATGGTCAAAAGGGTATAAGAAATTACATACAGATTATCCAAGACGTGATGAGCTCAAGGCATGAGTTGGGCCCTGGCCGGCGGGGCGCGTCTTTATATATACTATAAGTCATCCCGGGCTTGACCCGGGATCTCCTTCTATCTCATGAGATCCTGAAACAAGTTCAGGATGACTTTTTGTTGCCACAGGGCGTAGGCCAAGAGGGCAGGCGCAAGCCACAACTAATCAGCATAACTATTTTGCTTTTTATACCAAAAATCACCTACTTATCATAAATTTCTGCACTATTAGCATAAATAGGCTAATACCAAAGAAATACAGAGGCATAGGTAATAATGTATCATTGTGTAGAGCACCCATGCCAAGAGTAAACAGAGATATCAAACAGTAATAGAAAAAACCAAACAAACTTGAGGCTGTTCCTATACACCATTTGTAGTCTACAAGCGCTAGGGCCAAGGCGTTGCTGGTTGCCATACATATGCCAAACATAATACTCATTTGACTCAAGATAGTGATGCCAATCATAAGATTTGTAGAAAGCGGCAATATATTAGTATGTATAACAGTAAATACACTAAATATGCTTGCTGAAGCCAGAATAATAACCAGACCATAACCCATGATTGTTTTTGCTGTATGATGGTTATGCAGTTTTTTAGATAGTATTCCCCCCATCATGGTAGCGGCTGCAATGGCAATAAAGCTTAATCCATACTCGCTTGGCGTTAGGCCAAGTATCTTGATCAGATAAAATGATCCTTCGGCAAAATAGCTAAAAGAGATACCATTGCAAGCTGATACTATCAAGCCAAATCCAATTACCTTTTTATTCTTAAGTAAACTTGAACTAATTTCTAAAATTGAAACAGATTGTCTGTTAGCAACCTGGTGTGTTTCTGGCAGTAACTTTGCCACCAGTAGGGTCAAAATTATAGCAAATAACACCAAGGATAGAAAGATACTTGCCCATCCAAAATGCTGTGCAATTACCCCACCAATAACAGGACCGATAGCTGGGAAAATAGCAAGTCCACTACCTATTGAAGCATATGCTTTACCAAGCGAGGGGCCATGAAAACTATCCCTACAAATTGCTTGCCCTAGAACGCTTCCTATACTTCCCCCAAAAGCTTGAATAAAACGGCTAATCATAAGCATTTCAATGGTGGATGAAAAATAGCAGCCAATGCATCCAAGGATAAAAATGAAAAGGCCGGCTAAAACACATGGCTTGCGGCCAAAGTGATCAGAAAGCTTACCCCAAAATAAGGTGCCAATGGCAAAGCCAAAGAGGTAAATAGTGAGAGTATATTCTACCATCGACTCTTCAGCATGCAGAGCATGTGCGATATCGGGTAAAGATGGAGTATAAACAGTTTCAGAAAGCTGTGGTAGGCCCACAATAAGTACAATAAGCCAAAGCGCTGGCAATAGAGCGTGTGTCATAAAAAACCTCGACGTTTAAATTCAAAAATTAAGTAATAAAATAACCTTCACTCCTATTGGAATGTTGATAAAAAACTTAGTTTCCTACTTTAAACGACAATGATTGTCTTCACTTTTATCCTCGATATGATATGGTTAATATATAGTATAATACATATATGTTAATGTAATTGTCCATTATTGATTACAAAAAGGGAATATGAATGAAAAATTTTATTTTACTTATTATTTTTTATAACTCATGAGGCGATGGTATTAGTAATATTATAGTAGTGTTAAATGAAGGGAGAATTGGTGATCAAAATCAACTTTATGGAATAGTTGAAGCTCTTAAGTCTCAATCTCCAAATTTATCTATAAAATATACGCCTCATAATGAGCTTAAACCACTTAAAGAAATAATTAATAACACTTGTCGTGATAATTATAAAAAGTTAACAATTCTGACTTCAGGGCTTGAGGGTATAAATGTAATTAATGAAATAGCCGATGAATTATGCCCAAATGTTGTTGTACTAAATACAGCTCATATGATTTTCAAAGAACATCCTTCTATTTTAGGGAAAGCTAATCTTATCGCGTTACCCAAACACAGTATTGATAATGATTTTTTAAAGCACGCGAGTGAAAAGAAAACTGAAATAATACAAACAGTGGGGGTATCGCATAATTCAACCCCAACAATAATAAAACAAGAATATGAAAAATATGCTAAAGAGTTTCAGTGGCTTCAAGGAAAAGATAAAATAGCCATGATTGTTTTAGGAGGGGATGCTCCTACTTCTGAAGGAAAGATTAAGTTTTATACAGCTGAAGAGGCAGCTAAAGGGGCTGATTTGATAGGTCAATTTTGTAAAAAAGGAAACTATTCATTAATGATATTTAATGGTCCTAGAACAGGTCAATATGATCATACAACTTCTAATAAAAATGAGTGGGTGCACAAAAATGAAAAATTAGATATAACTACCTCTGCTTTCGTAGAAAGACTGCAGAAATATATGGATCCATCGCAATTTAAATTATATAATTTTAGCCATATTAGTCCTAGCCCATATAAAGCTGGATTCTGGGTAGTAAAAAATGCAAAAGAAGGACTATGTTTTTTACCAGGAGAGTCTACTTCTATGATCTCAGAAGGGAATGATAATTTACCAAACCGAACTATTATCATGCATAATGGGGCGATGAATGAAACTCATATTAAGCACGTAAAATCAGAAGTTGATGCTGGTCGTACAATTCTTTTTACTCCAGGTTTTATTGAAGCTTCGGTTATGCCAAAAATTGATTTTACGAGTCGTGCTAAGCCAGCGTCTGCAAAAATTGCTAATATATTACTCAAAAAATATCTATCAGTAAAATAATTTGGTTTTGTATCTAGTTTAGTTAATAGAAAAAATATGACTAATAAATCAATAATTAGACCCTTTGTGCAAAGTGATGGGGAACAGGTTTCTGATATTCTTCAAAAAACCGGTTGGGCAAATCAATATATTGATGGACAAAAAAGGGCCATTCAAAAATTATTGTTGGATGAGGAAGGTGAAGTTTTTGTTGTAGCGATTGATGATTTAGTTGTTGGTTATATTAGTGTGCAGCATCATAAGTGGAATAGGTTAAGCTATGTGCATGGTCTTGTTGTTTCCTCAATTTACCACAAACAAGGCATTGCTAAAAAATTATTAGAACATGTTGAAGTACAGGCAAAAGTGCGAAGCAATAGAGGGGTTTACCTCGATACTCCTGTTGATAACTTTGGAGCCAGAGCCTTTTATGAGTCAACAAAGTACCTAGAAAGTTACATTATTCCAGAGTTTTATAGGGCTGGTTTAGACGGCGTTGCATATATGAAATTGTTTGATCAAGGCAAAAATTTTTAAGGCATTAAGATAATGAATAATTCATTAGTTCCTATTATCGTTCCTGCAACTATTACCGACTACAATACAGTCCAAAATATGGCGCGGTTTTATGTTTATGACAGAACTGAATTTATGAGATGGGAATGTCCTGAAAACGGTATGTTTGAATGTATAGATTTTAAGCATTATTTTGTAGACAATGATAAGAAAGCTTTTTTAATTAAGGTAGAGAATGAATTAGCAGGGTTTATCTTACTTGATAAAGAATGCTTATTAACTAAAGAGATAGATTGGAATATTGGAGAATTTTTTATTCTTGCAAAATTCCAAGGTAAAGGTGTAGCATTGAAAGTAATTGAGTTGATATTTAAAATGTATTCAGGAAAATGGTCTGTTGCTGTAATGCCTGAGAATATCAAAGCACTAAAATTTTGGCGCAAAGCAATTATCCTGGCAGCTGGAAATAAATTTACAGAAATTTTTAAAACCGAAAAGGAATTAAAAACATCAGACAATCCTGATCCATATGCAATGAATATATTTACTTTCGAAATAGTGATATGAAAATCTATATGATAATTAAAAATTTTGTTTACTCGCTGCTAGGCAAAAAAACTATTGGTGCCAGAGCTTTGGTCCTAGACAATGATAAGATCCTGCTTATAAAGCATACATATATGCAAGGATGGTGCACTATTGGTGGTGGTGTTGAAGAAGGAGAAACTCCACAACAAACGATACTCAGAGAATTGTTAGAAGAAGTTGGTGTGGTAGCTAAATCTGTTAAATTGTTTAGTGTATATCATAGTCAAGTTGAGAAACGTGACGATTACGTAGTATTTTATATATGTACAGATTTTCTTGAAAAGAACTACATATGTGTTTCAGAAATAAAAGAAAAGAAATGGTTTAAATTGAAAGAGTTGCCTTCGGATATATCTCCCGCCACCCTAAGAAGGATTAAGGAGTATTATGGAGAGACAGAAATTAGCGACAAATGGTAGTTAAAAAAGGCAAAGAACACTTTATTTATAATTGGTTGGATACTGGTAAAATGAGTCAAATATATCCGATGACTAAGTCTAAAAAAGATTATTTACTAAAATCAGCATATATTGATACTCCTCTTGGACCTATGTTGGCAATTAGTGATGAAGAAGCCCTCTATCTACTAGAATTTGCTGATCGACGTAGTCTAGAGCGTCAAGTAGATAGGCTTAAGACGAAGACTAAAGCGATAATTACTGCAGGGCAATCGGAGCCTATAAAGCTTATAAAATCTGAGCTACAAAGATATTTTGATGGTTCATTAAAAGAATTTACAACGCCTCTTCAGCTTTTAGGGAGTACGTTTCAAGAGATTGTTTGGGAAGAGCTTATGCGTATTCCTTATGGTCAGACGCGAAGCTACAGTGACCAAGCTAAGGCTATCGGGAAACAGAAAGCATATAGAGCAGTTGCGAATGCCAATGGAGCAAATAAGTTGGCAATAATTATTCCTTGCCACCGTATTATCAACAGTAATGGTGATTTAGGTGGATATGGTGGTGGAGTTAACCGAAAAAAATGGCTTATAGATTTCGAGAAGAAAAATCATTTCATTGTAGTATGACCCTATGTTAGTTTTACTCAAAAGACTAGTTTATATGAAGAAACAACAAAAACTACCCTCAGAATCTATTATTTTAGATAAGCTAGGTCATAATATTAAGATCCCAGTTAGATATAGTTCTAGGGCAAAACGAATTTCAATTAGAGTAAATCATAATGGGGCAGAATTAATATTACCTCATAAACATTATAATGCAGGGTATAGGTTTTTATTATCAAAAGAATCTTGGGTAAGGCAAAAATTACAAAATGCAATCAAGCACGAGCCCATAGACGATAAAACGATACCAATTTTTGGTGAAATATACTCATTACAACATATTGAAGCAAATTATTGTAACGTTCTAATTAAGCAGAATTTAGTCGAGGTTTATTCAAATATTCCACATGATAAGAGTATTTTAATAAAGTTCTTGCGCGATAAATTATTATTGGAAGTGACGAAGTTGGTTGATTTTTTCAGTGCAAAACACGGTTTAAGCTTCAGCAAGATTCGAATTATGAATAATAAAAATAAATGGGGTAGTTGTTCAAGTAAAGGAGTCCTTTCATTTAATTGGCGCCTTGTTTTTGCGCCTAAAGAAATATTAGAATATTTAGTGGTGCATGAAATGTGTCATATAATAGAAATGAACCATAGTATACGTTTTTGGAATTTGGTCGACACACTTTATCCAAATTATAAATTAGCTAAATTATGGCTGAAGGGTAATGGGATGAGATTACATCGTTATTTATTATAGATCCTATTTAAAACATTCGAACAATTTTTATCCCAATAAAAAAACAGATAATACTAAGAGTAAAGCTCAATAGTCCCTCCGTCAAAACTCTCCCCGCCTGAATTAACAAGGGGTTTCATGTCATAAACAGCTTACAAAATCCATAAGAAAATGGTATAATTACCGCATAAAGCTTACGGATTTTAAAATTATGCCTATAGAAAATATTACTTTTCTCCAAAAACAAGAAAGGTTATTTGAAGAGAAATTATCTACAAAACTAAATCCTAAAAACAAGTTATATAAACTAAGGGATTTAGTAAATTGGTCTGAACTTGAAGCCAGAGCATTGCCTAACATTGAAATCAAGCAATTTGGTAGAAATAAGAAAGATCATAGAGTAATGCTAGCACTATCAATGCTTCAAGCTATGTACAACGGTTCTGATTCGTTTACGGAGGAAGAGCTAAAGGAAAATATTTATTGGCAATATTTTTGTGGTTATGAATATTTGCAGCAAGATCTTGATGTGTCTGAAG
>NZ_JARJFB010000008.1:0-22367 GCF_034554655.1 Candidatus Megaera venefica | reverse complement strand
ATTTTATTCCTCTTAGTTATATTAATTGATTATATAACCTATAAGGAATTTACACACTTAGATGGACAGACCCTTAGGTAAATTGGAAGAGTTTTTAAAATTATAGTAAGGCGTTTTTGTTACGATTGCTTGGAGTATATATTGTTTTTTAAAAGAGGACAAAAACCTAACTTTTTATAGATTGATAAACCTGAATCGGATGCTTCTAGAAAGCAATATGATAATCCTAACTTTTTGGCTTCACATAAAGCATGCTTTATAAGCTTAGTTGCATAACCCTTGTTTTGGTATAGAGGTATGGTGCCAACATCATCAATTCTAGCGCTATTACCTTGAATTGATAAAGTGATAGAAGAAATTGGCTGTTTATCGATGTATAGACAAAAATGCTTAAACCTATATCCTTGAGTTAATGCGTTTTTATGGGTTTTTGAATATAGAAAAGTCATTTCAAGTGTGGATTCAAAGGCACTTATCATTGGTACCATCCAATCTTTGAGACTCTGATCCAATCGAATTATAAAATCTTTATTATTATCGTTGTCACCATAATCAACATTCTCTATCAAAGAGACAACCATAGGCGTCGATTTGGCTATTTGAACGTGGTCTAGCTTTTTTAATGTCTTTTTTATATTTGATGTGCAAAATTCTTTTGGAAGAATAATTTCAAAAGGGTGATCACCAGGGAAAAATACATGGCTTTTTCTAATAATCTCGGTGATATCACATTTTGTTTTTATGTAAACAGGGTTTAAACTGGCTATTGGAACTTCTGTCATATAGGCTTTAGCTACCCTATCAAAGTCTATACATTTTTGAGAAATACCACTAAAAAAGTAATCCTCCGCTTGATGAAATAAATTAATAACGTTGGTCATATCCTTGTAAGTTGAGTTAATGGATTAAAGCCGAGCATACCATTTGCTATTACTTCAAATGATTTTTGATCAATTTCCAGAAATCCATAACGAAAAATGTAGCCCCAAGATTTTTTATTCTTAATAAAAGGTAGCAGTGGAATTAATGGCTTAATATCCAGATGTTTGGCATCAAAATATTCAATATTGCGCCTAAATGGTTTAAAGCCATTTCCCATATCAATTTGGTACGCTGCATCATCTACCACAATACCAATCGCGGTAAATTTTTGATAAAGTTCTGATCCTTCCATGGTCACTTTAGATGAGTAATAAATAACAAAATCACCTTTAAAAAGACGTCGTGCAGGAGAAGACTTGCCATGACAAAATTGACAAATATTAAGCTTTACGCCATCTGCCACATGTTCTTTGCAAGCGACACCTATCCAAAACTTTAGTTCTCTATTCATCAGTATGTGTAGTTAATTTACTTAAAATATTTATAAGATTTTTTTGTTCCAAATTTGATGCTTTTCCAAAGAAATTCTCATCGATTTTCTCTATAATGGGTACAAGTTTATGAACTAATTTTTTTCCCTCCTTTGTTAAAGAAACTTTCTTAGCTCTGGTATCAGCTTCATGCTCTATTCGATTAACTAAACCCATTATAACAAGTTTTTTAAGAGACTTAGATACTGTCATTTTATCCAGCTTTGACCAGTTGATAATCAGCGTTTGTGTTGTATCGTAGTTATGTGCTTCAAACCATAATAACGTGGCCATAATTACAAATTGTGCATGCGAAATCTCATGTATTTCTAGTACTTTTTTAATTTGGCGTTGCCAAATCATAGTAGTTTGCCAAAGTAAAAAGCCTGGGCTGTTTTCTGGTCTATCAAAACCAAATGGGAGGTCAGTCACCTGAACCTCACGGCAAGTTCTGCTAAAGCTTCCATTTCATCAGGAACTGTGTTGGCAACATCTTGTGCAACCAACTTAATCCATAACCATTTCAGAGGTCCTGTTACAACAAGAATGTTGGTGAGTTGCAATCCATTAGGCGTTTCTTCTAGTGCATGAGTATCATACATTTTAGCACCGAAGAAACTAGTGCAATCGGTAAATTTATTACCTTCATCAATTTCGGTAATTATAATTTTTACTGGCCTGACTCCCTTGGGCTTCAGGATAAAATGCTTCCCTACCTCAAATGAGTCTTCTATCTTACAATAATCAAGATCACCATGCCATTTTGGCCAATTATTTACATCTGTCCAAATGCGCCAAATTTCTTCCTTTTCTACGTTTTTAAATGTCTTACTATAGGTTCTTGTCCACATACACTTCTTTTTTATATCCAAGTATATTGTATACAAGTTTACTAAACGGTCAAGTGAATTTACTAGGCTATAAATTGGCTTAGGCTCGTCACTAGATCCTGAAGTAATTGAAGTATGGTTGATTGGAGTAGGAGAGTTATAGTTTAGTCGGACTTAAATTAATCTATAAGAGACTGAATATCCAAGTGTTTAAAATCTTCTTTTTGCATTTCAAAAACATCTAAATCTAATAAGTTTTCAGGGTTAATTTTAGCAGCTCTTGCTCCTTTATAGATGCCATGTTGTTTTTGGAATATGCATAATGACTCATACGTAGAATTATTTTATCTTCTTCAAGGCTAACAATCTCTCCAAAAACGTAAGGTGTTTCTTTATAATCATCACCTATGTTTCTAAATGTAAAATACGTTCCTATGGTAGGATTTTCCTTAAAAGCATCATGCTCTTTTTGTGTTGATGTATCGGACATATATCCTAATATTATTAAAACTATAATAATAAGAAGTCCTGAAAAAGACCACCAAGGAGTTTTGAATCCCCTATTTTGGATAGCTGTTTCATCTGCAGAAGGTTCATGCACATATGTTGTTTTGCAAGATTGACATCTAACGTAAGTGCTTTTTTTGAGTGGAATTATTGGAATCCAGAACAGGTCAAATACACATTGGGAACCAACAATAACAAGGTTTTGTAAGCCGCAAGATGGGCATTTTCCCGGTGCTTCTTTGATACCAATCTCTTTTGTAGAGAATCCCCAAACAATCATTATCCAAGAATCCTTTAAATTTCGCTTTGAGGCAATGGATTTTCATCACAACCAATAAGAGAAGCATCTGGTTGAGAATATTGCCAGTTTATATCGTTAAGGTTCAGGTGGGAAAAGATTTCTGTGATTATATCATTACTTAAGTGAACTTCATTTAAACTATTCAAAGGATGTTTAGCTATGGTGGCAAAAAAAGCTAAGTGCTGTTGTTCAAAAAATGCTAGAAATGGTAGTTTAGATGAAGATGTACAAATCATCTTATTTTGTTGCATGAAAGAGTTTGCTATAGCTTGGAATTCCGGATCAGGGTTGTCAACCTTTAACGAACGTATTTTATTAATTAGAGTATCAGCGTTAGAGCGTTCTTCATATTCTATCTTAAATGTATTATTGATTGTTGTGCAATAAGATAAGAATTCATTAATATTGTTAATACGAACAAAACCATCCTTTCCCAAGTTAGGTTTCGTGACGTGAAATTGATAATTAACATTATCACAAGTGATATACGCAGTTGTGTTAGGGGAGAAAAGAACGCTAACATTTAAGTGATTATTTAACTTATTTAAACTAAGAGTGCTGTTATCCACCAGAGTTATTGCCATAGGGCAACTATATTCACTTATAGTTAGTTTATAACCAGTGGTTAAGCAAAATGATGCGTTATCTCCGATGCTTATTATTTTCACTGATTGTGGATTATTTTCAGTGCCTAAATCCGACTCAACTCCTATCTCCCTATCTAAAGTCAAAGTTTCATTCTCAGGGTTTATATTGATAAATCCCGTATATTCTCCCTTAAATGTTAAGATCTTGATATGCATAATTTTTCTCTATTTAGTAAATTTAAGTCAATAAAAAAACCGTATCAATTAATATAAATTAAGTCAAGGTCAATCTACAAATCATTACTTTATATATAAATCTACCTAAGCGCTATTATGCCAAGGACAATGGCGCCAGTCAGGAGTTTTAGGTCTGATGGAGCAAGTCCAGCAGCAAGTGCTACTCCTTGTAGTTGTTGGTAAATGATTGAGCCAATAAATGGTGCAATTGTAAGCTTTAAAATCGAATTTGTTCCAATCAATTTCTCGCCGATCATCATTGCAGCGAGAGCATGAATAACTATACCAACGCCGATTCCAATATCTGCATAGCCTTGAATTTGAACAAGAAGACCTCCTGCTAGGCCAGAAAAAGCATTGCCAATAAATAGTCCAGCAATAATATTTCTATTTAAATCTACCCCAAATTTTTCAGCAACTTTTGGATTTAATCCAGTAGCTCTAAATTGTAGACCTTTTTCAGTGTTAAGAAACGAATATAGGGCTCCCATTATAACCAAATTTATTATGAGTAAAGTAATGATTTGCGGAGAAATTCCATGTGCTATGTTCTGAAATAAATTAGGTAGCTCAAATAAAGCAATATTTGGTTTTCCCATAGCGCGCAAGTTTATGCTATATACCATTGTGCTGAGTATTATACCTGCAAGTAGAGTATTTACTTTATATCTGATGTAAATAATGGCGGTGCAAATACCCACTATTCCAGCAGCGGTGCAGGCTATAGCAAGAGAAAGTAAAGGATGTAAACCAGCTACGATTAAAGATGCGCAGAGCGCTCCACCAAGAGGATATGAGCCTTCTGCTGTAAGATCTGGAAAATTGAGTAATCGAAATGGGACCATAACACCAGTTACTAGAATTGACAGAATCAAGCCTTGCATTAAGCCACTTGGAGCAATTTCTATTAAAGTATTAATCATAATGGTCCACCAATTTTATGTAATATATCCAGAATAGTTTGCTCAGTCAGCTTGGATTTTTCTGTCCCACTAACATCGTATTCTATTACTCCATGATGCATGACTATTAATCTGTTGCCGTAACGTATTGCATCGGCAATACTATGTGTGATCATTATGGTTGTGATATTATGATTTTTAATGTAGCTATCAGTAAAGCTCATAATCTTTTCTTTGCTTCTTGGGTCGAGAGCGCTTGTATGTTCATCAAGAAGCAATAACTTAGGTTTTGGAGACATCGCCATTAAAGAGGCGATGGATTGCCTTTGACCACCTGAAAGGGAAGATATATTAGTGTTTATATATTTTTCTAAATCAAGACCAAGTAACTTTATATCTTTTACGATCTCATCAGTCTTATTGGTAAAAAATTTATATTTAGCACTTCTTCCCCTCATTTTGCTTAAAGAAATATTTTCAAGCAAAGTCATGTCGTCGATGGTACCTTTGTTGACATCTTGTGCTACGCTGCCTATTTCTTTTGCTCTGGTATGCAATGGGTGTTTTGTTACATTTTTTCCATTTAGTATAACCACACCTGAATCGGCTTGATATTCACCGGAAATCACTTTTAGCAAAGTTGATTTTCCAGACCCATTACTGCCTAAAATAACGCAGTACTCACCTTCGCCTACCTTTAGATTTATACTTTTTAATGTTGGCTCGGTATTTTGAAGAAAAAATTTAGTAATATTGTGTAATTCTAGCATGATCCTAATCCACAATTATAACATTTGTCAGATCTGTCGGAATTTTGAGTCCAAGTTGATCGGCTTTTTTTCGGCTTATGAAAGCCTTATGATCTTCTTCTGTTGGATATGCTGGCTTAATGCTGCCTATTTTTTCTCCCTTTAGTAGTTTATCGATAATGATAGCTGCATTAGCGCCAACTTGTTTATGAGAAACGCCGTAGCTGGCAAGGGCTATATGAGAGATAACTTCTTCCCCGTTAAAATTGAATAACGGTAATTGCATGGCCTGTGCTGCACTTGATATTGCTGGCAGAGAAGCCTGAATAGCACCACTTGAACCAGTATAGATAAAATCAACTTTATCCTTAAATAGTTTCATTCTAGTTACGACATCTCTAGTATGTTCTACCGGGATGGCTACTACCTCTAGTCCTAGTTCTTTGCTAGTAGCGACAAGCATATTTACAAGAGATAAATCATTTGCTTCCCCTGTTGAGTAAAGTACTCCAACTTTTTTTGCCGAGGGTAAAAGTTGTTTTGCAAGTTTAAACATCAAAGATAAGTCTTGTTTATCTGAAGTCCCAGTAATATTTGAATTTGGATCATTAGAAACTAGACCTGCTTCAACTGGGTCGGTAACGTCAGCGTACACTACTGGAATGTCTGTAATAGTATTTTTTGCTGCCTGAGCGACTGGTGTAGAAATGGCTACAATTATATGAGGCTTGTTGGATTTTAGTTTATTAAGCATCTGAATAACTAGAGACGTTTCAAAATTTACATCAGTAATTTCGTATCTGATAGTTTTATCTTCAACATAGCCAAGCTGAGTTAATTTTGCCTTTAAGCCATCAATAGTTTCTTGCAACGAAGAATGAGGACCATAATTAGCTATGGCAATGAGTGGTATACTAGGATCTTTTTGAGTATTTGTAAAAGTGGATAATAATATTAGAGATAATGCTACAAGAATTGTAGCTAAAATTTTATGTGGTTTTGACATGTTCATATTCCTTAATAATAAGTTTTTATTTTAAACAGAAATGCTATTTAAGCATTAGCGATAACAAAATTAGTTACGCCAACGCCAACAATCGTCTAAATAAAAAACTACTAAGGTATGCATGATTAAAAAACATAAACAATTTACCAATTTACTGTAACTCATCTCTTAATGATCTGTCAAGGGTTTTGCATATTAAATACTTCTCTAATCATTATTATTGATACGCGTTATAAATAACCTGAATTGTCAGGATATCCGTACAAAAGTCATATTGTTGATGGCAACTATTCTTCAATTATTTCATAAATTCCTGGGTGTCTAGAGAATATAAAAATATCTTTGGCAAGAGCCTGGAATTCAGAAGTTTTGATTGCATTTTGAAAATCTTCTGGTGATTTCCAATAAGCTATATTAACAAAATTATAAATAGTATTTTTATGGGTTAGAGCATTCTCTATCGATTTATGTAATTTTGTCTCGATAAAGCCTGGTTGTTTTTTCATGTAATTATCTACATTTTTCCAAATGGATAGAAACTTATCTTCCTTATCTTTGCTCACTTCAAAAGGGTGTATTAATGTTATATTATTCATATTATTTCTCTCCTTATAAATTTTATATAGTTGAAACCGAGCCGCCATCAACACGCATATTAGCACCTGTAATAAAAGATGCATGGTCAGAAGCAAGAAATGTGACGAGTGCAGCTACTTCTTCAGGTTTACCAGGACGAGTGCTTTGAGTACCAGGTCTGAATTGCTTTATAAAAGCATCCATAAATTCTTTTGGAGAAACATTTTGCTTTTTTGATTTTTCCTCAATAATTGATTTAATTTGGGGAGTCATTATAAAGGCTGGGGACACAGCATTAATCAATATACCATCCTTAGCATAGGCCTTTGATAGTGTTTTAGTAAAACTATTTATTGCTGCCTTTGCAGCATTATAATGAGGTATTACCGCATCAGGTTGCACAGCCGATTCGGAAGATATATTTATAATTCTCCCCCACTTCTTTTTCTGCATGTAAGGTAATACTTCTCGTGTGACTTTTACATTTGAAAAGAAATTAGATTCAAACATGGTTTGCCATTCTTCATCATTTATATCTTCAAGTCTTACAAAATCATGCACCCCACCAACATTGTTTACTAGTATGTCAATAGCGCTAAATTGATCAGTAATTTGTAAAACCAGTTTTTTGATATCACTTTTTTTAGTAATATCAGCTACTAATGGATATATCTTAAGGCCTTCTTCACGAAATTCTTTTGCAGTGTTTTCTAGCTCTTCTTTTCCACGTGCAGTAATAATAACTTTTGCTTCAGCTTTGGCCAAAGAGTAAGCAATAGCCTTGCCAATTCCTTTGCTTGAGCCGGTTACCAATGCTATTTTTTCTTTAAGATTTATTTGCATACAATACCTGATTTATACCTTTGTTTTGTCATTTCGACAGGTCTCTTTGACCTAAATCTAGACTAATATTAAAATGACCTGTTGTCAAGACCTGTTTTAAAATATATATTTATTAAAAGTTATGTTGGATATTAAAATGAAAAAAATAAATAAAAGCGAATTTGCGTTACTAAGTTTACTAAGTAAGAAAGATATGTCAGGGTACGATATTAAGCAAATGGCCGGTAAAGTTGCGGCCTATCATTGGTCTGAAAGTAACGCTCAAATTTATCCTATATTAGAGAAGCTTGAAAATAAGGGGTATGTGAATTCATACATAGATGAAAAAAGTGGAGAAAGGCTAAGGCGTATATATTCTATTACAAATGAAGGATTAGACTATTTAAAAAACTGGATAATAGAACCTGTGAAACCGTCTCAATATCGTGAAGAATTCTTGATTAAACTATCAGCTGCGGAGCTTGTTGATCCAACAATACTTATCTTTCATTTCAAATATTATAAAAGTGAATGTGAAAGGCAGCTTCAAGAAATAGAAAAAATTCAAACAGATCTTAGCTTACGTCACTCAAGTAGACGTCTTATGCATTTAAATATGGTTTATGATTTTTCAAAATTAAACTTAGAAGCAAAGGTGCGATGGTGTGAAAAAAATATTCAGACTTTAAGTGAGCTATGAATTCTGTCTACAGCTTACCTTCTGCTATGCGATACAGTAGCTCTATCTATATCGTCATAATTTTTATGTTATTTTTAATCTAAGTCTAATAAACATAAGACTTAGATTAAGCTAGTTATTATGGCTCTTATGAACCTGTTGTCAGTTTGAGCCTTAGCTCCTGAAAGTTGGTTATATTTGTAATTTGAGATTATTTTTAAAAATAGTGTTTGACAATGGATCTGAATGTATATATAAAATTCCTCACGTTCGCAAAACATTCGCTAACGGAAAGCTGTTTGAAAAGTTGAATAAAGAATAAAAACTAAATACACACCGCGATATAAAAATATAAATTTAATCGTGAGTGGATACTGATAGCATGTGTAAAAATAACTCTACATGCATCGTGTAATCTCAAGTTTTTGGCAAAATAAATAAAATAAGAGCATTTGGTGGATGCCTTGGCGTTAGAAGGCGATGAAGGACGTAATACACTGCGATAAGCTCCGGGGAGTTGTGAATAGACTTTGATCCGGAGATCTCCGAATGGGAAAACCCACCTGATTAATCAGGTATCATATAATGAATACATAGTTATATGAAGCAAACTCAGTGAACTGAAATATCTCATTAGCTGAAGGAAAGGACATCAACAGAGACTCCGCTAGTAGTGACGAGCGAACGCGGACCAGGCCAGTGGCTTTAAGGTAAAAACTAGAACAACATGGAAAGGTTGGCAATAATAGGTGATAGCCCTGTATAGGTAAAAAGCTTTAGAGTCCTTGAGTAAGGCGGGACACGTGAAATCCTGTTTGAACATGGGGGGACCACCCTCCAAGCCTAAGTACTCTCTAACGACCGATAGTGAACAAGTACCGTGAGGGAAAGGTGAAAAGAACCCCGATGAGGGGAGTGAAATAGACACTGAAACCGAATGCTTACAAGCAGTCGGAGCGGAAAGCTTGCTTTCTGTGACGGCGTACCTTTTGTATAATGGGTCAGCGACTTAGTTTATCGAGCGAGCTTAAGCCGTTAGGTGTAGGCGTAGCGAAAGCGAGTCTGAATAGGGCGATATAGTTCGATGAATTAGACCCGAAACCGGGTGATCTAGCCATGGCCAGGTTGAAGGTGGAGTAATATCCACTGAAGGACCGAACCCACTAATGTTGAAAAATTAGGGGATGAGCTGTGGTTAGGGGTGAAAGGCCAATCAAACTCGGATATAGCTGGTTCTCCGCGAAATCTATTTAGGTAGAGCGTTATATAATTACCACTGGAGGTAGAGCACTGGATGAGCTAGGGGGTCCAACAGACTTACCAAACTTAACCAAACTCCGAATGCCAGTGAGTACAGTATAGCAGACAGACCATGGGTGCTAAGGTCCGTGGTCAAGAGGGAAACAGCCCAGACCGCCATCTAAGGTCCCAAAATCATGACTAAGTGTTAAAGGATGTGGGAAGACCAAAACAACTAGGAAGTTGGCTTAGAAGCAGCCATCTTTTAAAGAAAGCGTAATAGCTCACTAGTCTAAATAAGTCTTCCTGCGCCGACAATGTAACGGGGCTCAAGTCATGTACCGAAGATGCGGATTTATGTCTATAGACATAAGTGGTAGCGGAGCGTTCTGTAAGCCTGTGAAGGTAACCTGTAAGGGTTACTGGAGGTATCAGAAGTGAGAATGCTGACATAAGTAGCGATAAAAAATGTGAAAAACATTTTCGCCGAAAGTCCAAGGGTTCCTGCGTAAAGCTAATCTGCGCAGGCTTAGTCGGCCCCTAAGGTGAGGCTGAAAGGCGTAGCCGATGGGAATCAGGTTAATATTCCTGAACCTGGAGAAATGTGACGAAGGCAGTAAATTGTACATCCTTATTGGATTGGTATGTGCAGTGAATGACTTCCAGGAAATAGCATCTCCATATAGACCGTACCCTAAACCGACACAGGTGGACAGGTAGAGTATACCAAGGCGCTTGAGATAACGATGCTGAAGGAACTAGGCAAATTGCATCTGTAACTTCGGAAGAAAGATGACCTATATTTGGGCAACCAGATGTAGGTGGCACATACCAGGGGGTAGCGACTGTTTACTAAAAACACAGGGCTCTGCAAAGTCAATAGACGACGTATAGGGCCTGACGCCTGCCCAGTGCTGGAAGATTAAAGGGAGGGGTGCAAGCTCTGAACTGAAGTCCCAGTGAACGGCGGCCGTAACTATGACGGTCCTAAGGTAGCGAAATTCCTTGTCGGGTAAGTTCCGACCCGCACGAATGGCGTAACGATTTCCCCGCTGTCTCCAGTATCGACTCAGCGAAATTGAATTCTCGGTTAAGATGCCGAGTTCCCGCGGTTAGACGGAAAGACCCCGTGCACCTTTACTATAACTTTGCACTGGTATTAGAAATTAGATGTGCAGAATAGGTGGTAGACTATGAAGCAGAGGCGCAAGCAACTGTGGAGTCGAAATGTGAGATACCACCCTTCTAATTTTTGATATCTAACCATCAATCCTTGAATCAGGACTTGGGACAATGCATGGTGGGTAGTTTGACTGGGGCGGTCGCCTCCCAAAAAGTAACGGAGGCGCGCGATGGTTAGCTCAGGTTGGTCAGAAATCAACTGTTAGAGTGCAATGGCATAAGCTAGCCTGACTGCGAGACCCACAAGTCGAGCAGAGACGAAAGTCGGTCATAGTGATCCGGTGGTCCCGAGTGGAAGGGCCATCGCTCAACGGATAAAAGGTACGCCGGGGATAACAGGCTGATGATCTCCAAGAGTCCATATCGACGAGATCGTTTGGCACCTCGATGTCGGCTCATCACATCCTGGGGCTGGAGAAGGTCCCAAGGGTACGGCTGTTCGCCGTTTAAAGTGGTACGTGAGCTGGGTTTAGAACGTCGTGAGACAGTTCGGTCCCTATCTGCCGTGGGTGTAGGAAGTTTGAGAGGATCTGCCTTCAGTACGAGAGGACCGAGGTGGACGTACCTCTGGTGTACCAGTTGTCGCGCCAGCGGCATAGCTGGGTAGCTAAGTACGGACGGGATAACCGCTGAATGCATCTAAGCGGGAAACCCACCTTAAAACTAGACTTCCCTATTAGAGCCGTGGAAGACCACCACGTTGATAGGCCAGGTGTGGAAGCATGGTAACATGTGAAGCTAACTGGTACTAATAGCTCGATCGATTTATTTTGCTTTGAGATACACGACTGCATGTAGTGTTAATTTTGCACAAGTGCGTCAGTATATACAAGCAGTATAAGGTTTTTATTCTTTATCAACGTAATATATCAGTACAAATCTATATTAAAAGTTTGTATTGCTAGCTTGGTGGTTATAGCGTGGGTGAAACACTCGATCCCATTCCGAACTCGGAAGTGAAACCCCACAGCACCAATGGTACTTTGCCCTGAGGCACGGGAGAGTAGGTCGCTGCCAAGCTTGCAATGCAAACTTTTTTTATGTCTATGGTGGCAACTGATAGTTGAAAATTATTTAATAATATCTATCAACTACTGATGATCTAGCCAATTTTATTAGCACTGAATTTTCTAGTTGTTTCCATAATAATCCTAAATTCCCACCCGCAAAATTTCCTGAAGGATTTGACCATGAGGCTCATGGGATAATAGATATATCTAAGTGGTAGTTGTTTTTTTTAGAAAAGTTGTTATTTGGAAATAATAATCAAAAACGAGTTTGAAAAATCCCTACTAACAATGTTATAAGAAAATAATACAACTAATACAAAACAACGGTAACCATGTCTGATAACATAAACATTGCGGGGCTTTATTACGAAGCAATGAATAACAAAGATTTAAATAAAATTGCATTATATTTGCATCCGAAAGTCAAGTTTTTAGGTCCTTTGGCCGAATTAGATGGGAAAGATGCTGTTCTTGAATCGGCTAAAGGATTTTTAGGAATTGTTGATTCTGTAAAGATGCGAGTAAAATTCGCTTCTGGCAATCAGGTTATGCTAGCTTACGATCTGAACTGCGTTTCGCCAATTGGTACTATTCGTGTAGCTGCGCTTATGACATTTGAGGATAATCTTATTTCATCTATTGAATTGTTTTTTGATGCTCGTGCTTTTGATAAGAAAAACTAGATTAATTTTATTGAATTTGTGCGGGATTTTTATACTGGGTGGTGTTGTATTATGCGCTCTGTCATTCTGAGTTTGACTCAGGATCTTCTTTTGTCTCATGGATCTTGAGTCAAGTTCCGGATGACTTGTTTCTAACGATAACAACTTATGTTGCCTAATAAACCTATATTAACCTCTCCTTGTCCATAGTTTAGGTTAACAACTGATTTATCATTACCCCTGCGACTTTGTTGCAAAGTTTTACAATAATAATTGAAAAATACATCTAGTGTTCGTTTAAAGATTGCTAATTAATTAATATGCTGACACACTTAATCAAGGTTTGATGAACTAATTAGCTATTTTATGCTTCTAGTTTAGTTTTGTGCTGCTTACCATAACTCAATACGATTCCTAATATTAGGTGAGTTATGTTAGCTTAAGTTTACTACACATATTTGCGTTTACTAAATAACTTATAGATTTTAAGTAAAATAATTAAGGGTATTACTATGATGAATATACTAAAATTCGTGTCAGGCGTGTTGTTATTATTTGTAAGTTTAACAGGGCTGGCAGAAAAGAAACAATTTTCTTCTGAAATGAAGGAAAAACTACAGGCCAAAATGGAGTCGTTGATTAAAGAAATTAATGCACCAGGATTCAATGTTGGTATATGGATACCAGGTGAAGGAGAGTGGCAAAATTCCTTCGGTGTTGCAGATAAAGAGACTGCGGAAAAAATGAGCCTAGATAATCACTTTCGGATAGGGAGTATAACCAAAACTTTTGTGATTACTGCTGTTTTACAATTAGTGGACAAAGGTGATATATCCTTAGATGATAAAATAAGTAAATATATCGATAATGTGCCTAATGGTGATAAGATTACTATCAGGCAGTTAGCAAACATGACAAGTGGTCTGGCTAATTATTCTGAAGATGAAGAATGGGTGAAGAAGGTGATTTATACTAAAAACGATCGGAATGTTCCGACAAGTGAGTTGTTAGATGTAGCTTTTAAATTACCACCAACCTTTGCTCCAGGAAAAGGGTGGCACTACTCCAATACTAATACAGTATTGCTTGGGCAAGTCATTGAAAAGGTTTCTGGTTTAAGTCTTGATAAATACTTGCAAGAAAATATTTTTACACCACTTGCCTTGGAGAATACTTCTTTTCCTCTTGATGAGAAAATGCCATCCCCTTATGCTCATGGATATACTAAACAAACTCTAGATGAAAAAGAAGCTGATGCGACATTTAACAACCCATCATGGACAAATGCTGCAGGACAAATGGTTTCTACTTTTGCTGATTTAAAAATATGGGCAAAAGCTCTTGGTACAGGGGCTCTGTTAAGCGAAGATGCATTTAAGGAAAGATTGACCTGGGTCACCCTGCCGCCTAACACTGCAAAAAGAAAATACGGTCTTGGTGTTGGCTCAAATAGTGGTTGGATTAATCATACAGGCTCGTTACCAGGATATAATTGTGTAGTAGCGTATCTGCCAGAAAAACAAGCGGTTTTTGTTGTTATGATCAATAGTGATATGGATCTAGTAATAAAGGAGAAAAATGTACCGTTGACTGATATGGTATTTGAAGCTGTTACTAAAATAGTAACTCCTGACAATGTTCCTATTAGATAATTTGCGTTTTTTATTAAGGAATATAACTTAAGTTAGGTTTGATTAAATTGCCTAAAAAACATGAAAATGAAAACGAAATAGAGCGTGCCCGACAAGGCGCGCTTTATTCTAATTTAGAGAGAATCTATAATTTTCGACTCAGTTCAATTGTTGCAATTGTTCTTTGCTCACTAATGCTGTCAGCGTGCGCATCTTCCTATTCGAAAACTAACTTTGCGATTATATCTAATTATGATCATAAAAAAGTGATGGATTGTGGCAAGAAAAAAATCGTCCTTATCGGGGGATGTTTTGATTTACTTCACTATGGTCATTTTGAATATTTACGAAAAGCCAAATCAGAAGGTGAATATCTAATTGTAGCTTTGGAGCCTGATAAGAGCATTATAAAATATAAGAATCGTCAGCCATTTCATAATCAAAAGCAAAGAGCTGTAAACTTAAGTTCTATTAGGTTTGTTGATCATGTATTGATGTTACCGGAATTAAAAGGTTATGACGATTATCGCCAATTAGTAATCGACACTTGTCCAAACGTAATAGCTATAACACAAGGTGACCCGCAACTTGCAAACATAAAAAAGCAGGCAGCTGGTGTGGGAGCGGAAGTAAAGGAAGTGGTAAATTTATTAGATGGAATGTCTAGTAGTGCAATTCTTAAAACACGGTCATCCCGGACTTGATTTAACGAAGTGTCCTGCCTTTTGGTTTAGCATCTATTTCAAGATACCGTCATGCTGAACGCAGATATCAGCATCCCAGGCAACAAAAGAAGATCCCGGGTCAAGCTTTAGGTAACTTGATGGAAAAAATACTATCATTTTGACAAAACGCTGTCATGTTCTGTTGTCTGAGATCCCGTCAAGCCCGGTATGACTGTGCTTGGATTAGCAATCATCATTCTGAACGAATGCTACTTATTTCTTCATTTTACCGTCCCTTTATCTTAAAACCCTGAATTTAGTTCAGGGTTTTCTGTGTCGCTGGAGATCCTGAGATAAGCATTAGGGGATGGTATTGGTACAGTTGTCCTTAATTCCTGCGAGGTTTAAGTCTGAGATGACTTACTATGCCTGGGTCATAACTGAATTCACTAGAGAGAAGTAAGGCAGTAGTTCAGTAGTAATGATTTTTTTAAAGATGAAGTTTTTGCAAGGGAAGAAGAGGTTTTAAGTTGTGGGCTAGAAAAATTTTCTGGACTTTTGCCATTATCGGTTATATAACACTACTCAATTGACTATAAATTAAGGGCTTGTAGCTCAGTTGGTTAGAGCGCTCCGCTCATAACGGAGTGGTCGCAGGTTCAAGTCCTGCCGGGCCCACCATCTTCTCTTATTGCAGTAGAAGTTGACTCATGAAATCTTCGGCGATTCTTCAAATATAGTTCCTAAGAATCTAAATCTTGGAGTTTCAATATTTTCTAGTGTAACAGTTTCTGTAAACATTGTATGCGGCCTAACCCATAGCCTATAGTCGCCATAAAGTGCTCTGTAAATAACAAGCTCTTCTAGGGTTTCTGAATGTCGACACATACCGATTACTTCGTATTTCTGACCTTTGTAATGCTCGTATAACCCAACTTTTATCATAAGTTTTTCTCTTAAGGCCACAATACTTCTGGTGGCAGGGACATCAAAATCGCCTCAACGTTACCGTTTGTAGCAAGGCCAAAGGCGGTTCCGCGATCATACAGTAAATTAAATTCAACATACCTTCCACGCTTTATAAGCTGATGTTGCCTTTGCTCGGCATTCCAGTCTAGGTTCATTTTTGCTTTAACAATTTCAGGGTATGTTTGAAGTATTGTCATACCTACATCTTTAGTAAAAGCAAAATCTTGATTGAAATTATTAGATAGATAATCATAAAATATGCCGCCGACACCTCTTGGCTCATTTCTGTGTTTTAGATAAAAATATTCGTCACACTGTTTTTTAAAGATAGGATAATAATCTGGATTATGTTTATCGCAAGCATCTTTAAAGGCTTGATGAAATTTGCTGGTTTCGGCCTGATCTTCATACATAGGCGTTAAATCGCTACCACCACCAAACCAACTCTTTGTTGTTTCGATATATCGTGTATTAAAATGAACAGCTGGCACGAGGGGTGAGCGCATATGAGCTACCAATGAAATACCGGTAGCAAAAAATTGTGGATTTTCTTCTGCTCCAGGAATTTGTTTTCTCATATGCTCGGAGAATTCACCATGTACAGTTGAAATATTAACGCCTACTTTTTCAAAAACATTACCGTGCATGATAGACATAACACCTCCGCCTCCTCCTTCTCTTTTCCAGGCTTTGCGTTCAAATGCACTGGCTTCCACATTATTTCTATTTAATGCAAATTCTTTTTCTATGTCTTCAAAGACCAAGCAAATCTTATCCCTTAATGATTTAAACCAGGTTGCTGTTAGGGCTCTCTTATCTTCCATAAAGTCTACCAAGCATTTTTTATTATTTGAGGGAGGCGATATGGCTTTACTATTACCAAGTCAAATCGAATATTATATCCAGTATATCGCTGATTTTTTGTAATAAACAATTCTGCAGTTTTGCTAATTCTTCGTTGTTGATTGCCAGAAACTATTGCCTCATCTATGCCATGTTTTCTAGCTTTGACTTCAATAAATACTAGCCATTTTCCGCGCTTCATAATTATGTCTATTTCTCCAACATAAGATTTATATCTGTGATGCAGAGGTTGGTAGAATCTTATTAGATAATATATAAGTACAAAATATTCAGCAACTATTCCTAGGTTGTAGCGTGTCATTTATTAGACCTCTTTTGAGGCTCTACTTTTGCGGGCAATTGCAGCGGCAGTTGCTTCGGTGCTTGAATTCTCACGTGCATTATGTACATTGCGGTTCTGTGCTACATATGCTCCTTGCACTTGCCCCGCAGTAGCCAATTTCGAAAGAGATTTATTGTGACTTAGATTCGCTTCTAGTAATTGTTTAACAGTATCCCGCATTATGTAAATTACTATCAGAAATATACTAGATGTAAGCATTATGTAAAAAGCTGGAGAGTAATAAACTCCCGTTATCTCAACAAGCCAGCGCGAAATACCGGCGGATGTTCCACCACATAAAGCTATTCCAAGATTATAACTAAATGCTACACCTGAGAATCTTTGATCGGGAGAAAATAGAGAAATAACGAATATATAAGCAGTACCAGCAAGCATTCCTCCGAGTATTGCCAGAACAGTCAGTGCAATGAGTTGTTCTATTGCGTTTTCGCATGAAAGCAACATAAAGCAAGGAAGAGCTAATATAACTACTGCTGCTGAGGATAGGGAAATCATATTAAATCGCCCAATTTTGTCTGAGATGTGGCCTGAAAGCGGCATAGCACACATCATAACAATTGATGAATAAGCAAGGTATGATCTAGCTATGGTATCATCAAAATGTAATATATTACAATAATAGATAGTGATATATGTTTTTATTAAATATACTACACTACTTGCACTAGCGCCAAGGCATACAGTAATAAACATAGAGCTTTTCGCGGTTTTTAGAACGTGAAAAAAAGGAGATTTCAGAGTCTTCTTTTTTTCTGCAAGCATTTCAAAGATAGGAGTTTCAGATACTCTAAGTCTAAAGTAAAAACCAACTAACCCCATCACTCCACCTAGTATGAAAGCAAATCGCCAGGCAAATTCTAAGGACGGGAAGAAATGGGCTAGTATAATGCCAACTATAGTGGCAAGCAAAGTTCCAGCTATATTTGAAGCGTGGACTATACCTGCTGTGAAACCTGGTCTTAAGTTTTGATAATGCTCAAGAATAAATATTGCTGCTCCAGCCCCTTCTCCGCTAATACATAAACCTTGTAATAAACGCATAAAGACTAATGCAGCAGGAGCCAGATATCCTATTTCTGAATACGCAGGAATCAAACCCATAGTGAAAGTTGGTATTGTCATACCTAACATCGAAACGATCAATGAAACTCGTCTACCATGTTTATCCGCGATATAACCAAATATTATCCCACCAATAGGCCTAGTAACAAACCCGACAGCAAATACTGCAAGAGTTGCTAAAACTTGAACAATTTCCGAGTCACCAGGAAAAAAAGTTTTGCCAATTGCGAGAGCAAATACTGCGTATACAGTAAAATCATAATATTCCAGTATATTACCAGAGATTGCTGATAGAAAAATGGATCTACGTTTGTTCATTAATAACTATTCCATAACCAATACAATTTTCTTACCCAATACCAGTGTTAGTAATAGATAAGGATTATAGTGCACAAAACGAATTTGTGAAATGAAAAATTTACCTAAATCTAAATGCCAACCTGAAAACTTCTCGCTTAGTTAAGTACAATCGCTATAGCCTTTGGCAGGCTACTTATATATTGATGAATCAATGCTCAAAGTTCATACTGAAAGTAAGAAAGTTAATTATTCAAGACAGAATGATCTACTTATAGTCAGTTTTCTTACCTTAATGCTAGCAGGCAATAAAGATAATGTCACTTATCAATCTACTAAAATTTTATTTCACGAGCAGTAATAAGATGCAATTTGCCAGTACAACAAGAAAGCCATTGATAACGTGCTTGTTTTTCAATTTTTACTATTTTAGGTTGCAATGGTAATTGACCGCCAGTGTCTTGTGTAAATTGGTATAATTGACCATTAGAAGCAACAACATTTAATGCAATGCCGTTATTGTCTATTACACTGACAAATGGAGCTTGGAATATCACTGGTTGAGGCCGTTTAGTCTTTCTTTCTTCTTCAGAAATTAAATTACCAACCCACTTTACCTTACCGTCATGCGTTGAAATTGAAGCTATCTGCCTTGCATTATTTGTTATGAACAAATTGTCACCAAACAAGCTAATAGATTGAACATCATCAGCTTGTCTTTGCCATATTGTAGTTCCATTATCTAAATTAATCTTGAGAACTTTACCATTACTTGTTGCGAAATAAACGTGATTACCATTTATAATAGGAGTCGTAACTATTAAAGCTGGATCAAAGCTAGGAAGGCCTGCCTCTCCAACGTTTGAAAGATTAAAAATCCATTTTTCCTTACCTGATTTTATATCAATATAAACAACTTCCCCAGAACTATAGCTGATAAGTGCGTGATGATCATTGATAACTGGAGCCACATTGTTTTTGGTAGAAATTGTTTCAATGCCGCCTTCATGCATCCATAATAAACTTGAGGATTTAGTGTCATAAGCGAGAAGTTGGTTGCTGATTGTCTGAACTAGTAAAATCCTATCGTCTGCCATTACTGGCTTTACACGAAGTATGTCCGGAAATTCTTTACGAATAATTTCATCACCAGTGTTAGCATCAAGAATAACTAGATTTCTTGAGCCATTGGTAGCAAATAACTTTTCGTCGCTATATAGTATTCCTCCAGCGTTAAAGTTACGATCAAGTGATCCTTTAGCAATATCTGTTGTCCAAATTATTTTATTTTCTTTAAGAGAAAAGGCTGAAACATGGCCTTTGCTATCAACGCTATAGATTACTTTTTTCGCAATAGCTGGTTGTGCAATGATAGAATGTTTAGCAATCTTATATGATTTTACTTTTTCGCCTGAAAATGGATTTTTTTTAGCATCTGACAGAATAACTTTTTCATTTGAGTCTTTCTCAAGTTTTGGTGTTAGGTCAATCAGATTTTTAACACGAGTACTTCCAATATGATCACAACCAATAAGAACCAATGATACCAAAATCGTAAAAATTATTTTCTTCATGCTCATTTTTTACCTTTTTATTTTTTTAAACTAGAAAGAAGAGCCAATGCTTGTTCCTTCAATATTATTGATGCATTTTCTGTCTTAAGAAGAGAACTGGCGTATTCTGCTGCAAGGTCATCTTGGCCATTTTTTTTATAGAATAATGATTTCAAAAGTGTCGCGTTAGCAAAGAATAGTTGATCTTCTTTGGAGAAATAGTCCAAGTAGTTTCTAGCTTTTATCTGGATTACTTCGGTTAATTCTTTTTGGTCAAGAACAATACCGAGCCATAAAAGTCTGGCGTATGAAGTCGTAATTTCAAAGTAGTTATTATTAGCAATCACACCTTCTAACCTGGCCATAGCTGACGAAGAGTCATTGTTATCGATCATACGATGGATTAACTGTATTTGGGCAAGTTCAGCTTGACGACTTTCACCTTTTTCAATCAATTGTTCTAGAGAATTATTTGTGAATGACGCATCACCAACCTCGCCGGAAGCAAGATCTATAAACATATCTCCAATCTGTTTATTATGTTCAACTATTCTGTTTTTATACCAACTATAACCAGTCATAGCTATAGCAATAAATATTGTGGTAATTATTATCGCTGGGAGTGCTCTGCGAAACAAAAGTAGTCGTTTTTCGTCTTTCTCATCGTTTAGAACTTCATCAAGAATGTCTGCCACTTATGCGCTCACTTAAATTATTTGCATTGGAATTTATCTTTAGCTTCCTGAGCTCTTTTTATAGAACTTATAGGCCTTTGAGGAAACTCTTGTTCCAGTTTAGTCAGCATACTACAGGCTTCTTTGTTTTTATTCAAGGACGCCAGAGAATAAGATAATTTAAGCAAAGAGTCTGGGGCTTTAGACCCTTTTGGATACTGCTTATAGCTTTGTAAGTAATTTACAGCTGCTTTATTAAACATTTCTCGACGATAAAAAGTTTCTGCATACCAAAAAGTCGCGTTGCTTTGTAAGCTACTTGAAGGATACTTAGCTATAAAATCAGAGAATTGTTTCTCAGCATCTTCAAATTTTCCGTCTTTCAGAGATGCTAAAGCTAGATCATATTCTGATTTATCTCCAGAATTTTTAGCAGCTGATTGATCCTTATCAAAAAAACTATTGGAATCATTTGGATCCAAAATAGCTTCGGCAGCCTCTTCCCCGACAACGGCACTAAGAGATGCTATGGAAGCGCCAGCTGTCTTTTTGGCTAATAAACCATTGTTTTTGAGGTCGATCTTTAAATCTTCAACGGTTTTCTCTAGCTCTTGCAACTTACTTTTGAGTTCTTGTATCTGTTTAGATTGCCTCTGAACTATTGGGCCAAAGCTCTGATTATCTGCTAGGGCAGTTTGCACCGAGAATAATATAAATAATATCAAAAATAGGTTTCTTTTCATTTCTAAGTCGATGATTACCTTGTATAAGTATAAGACACATAATATACGAAAATGCTCACTAGTCTAGCGAAAATGGCATTATATCTGTATACTTTCATTGTATTCAAATTCAATAGTAACAGTGGTTCCTTTCCCAGGGGCGCTCTTAAGATCAAATTTTCCATTCATCAATTCAATTAGCTTTTTTGTCAATGGCAATCCAAGGCCAGTCCCTTCATATTTTCTACTTAGTTTGTTGTCTACTTGACCAAAGGAAGACAAAGCTTTGGGGATATCTTGATCGCTCATTCCAATACCAGTATCAGTAACTGAAATAAAAACTAATTTTTTTACAATGTTCTTCCTAATTGCTAGGGTAACTGATCCTTCTGCGGGAGTGAACTTAACTGAATTAGAAAGTAAATTAAGTAACGCTTGCTTAAGTCTTTTGGGGTCTGCATAAATAATTACATGTTCAGAAGGAAAATCTTCAATGAGTCGAATTGATGCGCTATCTGCTCTTGGTTTAACAAATCTCATACTTGATGATGCAAGCTTATTTAGATCAAGCTCAATTTTATCCACCTGAAGCTTGTCGGCAGATGCCTTAGAGAAATCAAGAATGTCATTTATTACACTAAGCAAATGTTTTCCAGAATTATTAATATCAGCTATATAATCTCTATATTGTACGTTTTCTACTTTACCATAAGTTTCAGCAATCATAATTTCTGAAAACCCAATGACTGCATTTAATGGTGTTCTAAGTTCGTGGCTAATATTAGCCAAAAATTCTGTTTTTGCAGAACTTTCTGTTTCTGCTTTAATCTTGGCTTCTTCCAAATCTCTATTATGTTTCAGTTAACGCGCTAGGAGATGCTTATCGAGGAAAAACGGTTCATTCGTTAATCTCTAGATCAGTAATTACTGATGAAAATGAGAATAA
>NZ_JARJFB010000007.1:0-22576 GCF_034554655.1 Candidatus Megaera venefica | reverse complement strand
CTATGGCTCATTTTATGATCAAATTCGAAGGGAGAATTTAAGTGCCTATAATCGAATTTACACAAATAGATGGAAAGTCTCGACTGGTACAAATAAATTTCTATTAATAAATCATCTATAGTTAAAAGCAAAATAGCACTAAATCAAATTGACGTGTCTATGCAGTGTTGTAGAACCTTAGATGAAAACCATTATTGCAAAATTTAGGATAGGTTAGGGATGAGTAGCACTTCCGCTTATATAGTATTAGAGTTTAATATTATATCCAGCCTCTTTCCAAGCATTTATACCACCCTCAAGGTTCCATACATCATGCACAAACCCTTCCGCTTGTAGTAATTGGCAAGCACGCATTGAACGACCACCAACCTTGCATTGGAGAACAATTTTCTTGCCTTGAATGTCTTTTATTTGATCAATTTCTACTAGTATAGCCGACAGAGGAATATTTATAGCACCATTGATATGTCCCTCCTGGTATTCATAAGGTTCTCTCACATCTAAGATAATTGCTTCAGTCGACTCAAGCCACGAATTCAGAGTAATAACATCAACAGTATATATGGTGTTCATTTGAAATTTGTAATTTAGTTAGTGCCTAGTTGGAGAATCATTACTCTTACCTTTAACTTGCTTAGGAAGAGGCGTGGTAGTACGCGAAGCCTGTGACCCACCTGATTCAAGCCCTTTTCTTAACGATGTTGCCCTTTCCACCACGACATTCGATCTAGGTCTTGTAACCGGGGTATCTATTGCCTTTGTTACTGTTTTTTCTGGCACAATACTTTGCAGTTTTGGATCTTTTGGCGCAATAGACGTTGTTATAGAACTTTGTAAATTTTGAGTCACTGGGGATACAGATTTTTCCTTAAGACCGACAAGTTCCTTAACTTTATCAACAAAAGTACCTATCGCACTTGCTACTTTCTCCATAAAAGTTGGTTTACTTTTTTCTTCAACAACGGGAGATACTTTTTTGGCAACAGGTTCTTTTACTTGTGGCACAGCTGTTTCAATCGGTTTAGCACTCACTTCAACTTGCTGCGCAGACGTAGCTTCTAATGTATATCCTGGAATTTGCGCTCCTAGCGAATTGTACGATCCAGGGATTTTAGTAGAATACACTGATTTACTTACAACATCTAAGGACTTAACAAAGTCGAGATATTCAGCCGACTTAGGGTCAATGCTTGCTTTACCATAGTGCGAAGCTGACGTTATTACTGAGTGAAAAACCAAATTAGTCATTGCACCTTTTTCATTACCATTCTCTTTATAAAACTGTGTTATTGATGAATAATGTTCTTGCAAATAATCTGGAATTTTTAGACCAGCGAGCTTTTGTTTTGCACCCTCTTTATCACCTTTTACTAAAGATTCTGATACATCTTTTGCAAATCCATTTTTAGTACATTCATATAGCATAACATTTTTTGCAAGAGAAGTATTGCGCATATATTCAGCACATCTTTTTTTCATTCCAGCTTGCCTTTTTTCGGGTGAATCAGTTTCTTTTATTGGATGGGCTTCTGTCACAATTTGCTTTTCTACTTCCACTAACTTGGAAGCAAAGCTATGAAAATTTTTGCCAGAAATCTCCTTAGTATGAAGATCTTTACTCATTGCCTCAATTGCTTCCGCTCTAGCTTGAGCTGGACTGATCTTACCAAACTCTTTATATAATTCTGTTGTCTCCTGGAGTGAAATAGATCCATCAATGATCTTCTCTTTTAGCTGAGCGTACATTGTAGGCAAAACTGGAACTGTTGGACTTAAAGGTTGCTTTGACATTGATTAAACTCGATTGATTAACTGAGTTACAAGGTTACTAAATTTACTAATTAGTAACCTTGTAAACATGTTAAAGCTATTAAGCTAACAATGTCAATCCTTTCTCGACATTCTCTTACGTTCATTCTGATCAAGATAGCGTTTGCGTAAACGAATAGATTTAGGTGTAACCTCAACCAATTCATCATCCTGAATGTATGCAATTGCTTGTTCCAGAGACATTAATCTTGGAGGAGAAAGCCTTATAGCCTCGTCCTTACCACTAGCTCTAACGTTTGACAATTGTTTAGATTTGATTGGGTTTACCTCCAAATCATTATCTCTATTATGCTCTCCGATAATCATCCCTTTATATACAGGTACACCAGAACCAATCAGCATACTGCCTCTATCTTCTAGGTTCCAGAGCGCATAAGCAACAGCATTGCCATCTTCCATCGATATTAATACGCCATTTCTACGCCCTTCAATTTTTCCACAATATGGGCTGTATCCATGGAATATTCTGCTCATAACACCAGTGCCTCTGGTTTCTGTAAGAAATGGCCCGTGATAGCCAATAAGTCCTCTTGATGGAGCAATAAATATTAAACGAGTTTTTCCTGCACCAGTTTCACGCATGTCCTTTATTTGGCTTTTGCGCAAGTTCATTGATTCCACAACTGTACCAACAAATTCAGAGTCGATATCTATTTGAACCTCTTCCATTGGCTCCAATCTCTCGCCGGTTTCTTGGTCTTCTTTAAACAATACTCGTGGCCTGCTAATTGAAAGCTCAAAACCTTCTCTGCGCATTGTTTCAATCAATACACCAAGCTGCAACTCTCCTCTCCCAGCGACATCAAATGAATCAGATTGTTCAGTTTCAGAAATTTTAATCGCAACATTTCCTTCAACTTCACGCATCAATCTAGCTCTAAGCACTCTAGAAGTAAGCTTATCACCTTCTCTTCCTGCAAGCGGGGAATCGTTAATTGAAAATAACATCGAAAGTGTTGGTGGATCAATCGGCTGAGCAGCCAAAGCCTTTTCTACCTCCGGCGCAGCAATTGTATCTGAAACGTTAGCTTTTTCAAGACCGGCAATAGCTATAATGTCTCCAGCTTCAGAGGAGGTTATTGGTAATCTTTCAAGCCCCTTAAAGGTTAGCATTTTAGTAATTCTACCACTCTCAACTACAGCCCCATCACAATTCAAAACTTTTATAGGCATATTGATTTTGGCGATACCACTTTGAATTCTACCAGTTAAAATTCTGCCCAAATAAGGATCATACTCTTTGGTTGTAACAATCATTGAGAATGGAGAGTTAATATCTGATACTGGTTGCTTAACGTACGATAATATAATATCAAACAATGCATCTAAATTTTCTCTCGGATCTTCCAATTCTTTTACAGCCCAGCCATTTCTGCCTGAAGCATAGATTACAGGGAAGTCTAACTGTTCATTGGTTGCTTCAAGAGCCATAAAAAGATCGAATATTTCGTCAAGTACTTCGTCAGCTCTTTGATCACTACGATCAATTTTGTTAATAACAACAATTGGCTTTAGGCCAAGTTTTAGAGCCTTTCCAAGTACAAATTTAGTCTGTGGCATTGGTCCTTCTGCCGCATCGACAAGAAGTACAACCCCATCAACCATACTTAATATACGCTCTACTTCACCGCCAAAATCTGCGTGTCCAGGTGTATCAATAATATTGATTTTGGTATCTTTCCAATCAACGCCTGTGCATTTTGCTAAAATAGTAATTCCGCGTTCCCTTTCAAGGTCATTGGAATCCATAGCTCTTTCGTTAACTGCTTGATTAGCACGAAATAATCCACTTTGAGATAGCATCTTATCTATCAGTGTTGTTTTTCCGTGATCAACGTGGGCAATGATTGCGATGTTTCTTATTGATAATGCCATTAACTATTCTTTCTATTTTCTTAAAAATTAGGATTCGTGATTATACAGCATTTTTTCTTCAATATCAATTTGAAAAAAATATACCTTTTAAACATCAATTTAGTATACTTCGGGAGTAGGAAATTTTATCAGCCAATAGGCTAAAGGTTTAAATATGAAAAAAATCTCAAAAAAACAACAAAAGAATTATACTTTAATGGTTTGTATTATAGGAATAATGGTATTAATCTATTCGATAACTATAATAAAATTATCTATGGCCCAATCTTAACATCAGGGTAAGTAATAAAAATCATTAATTTTTATTGTGATTTACCGTTGATTACTATAGAATTCATTGAGTGCTTAATAATTTAATTGATAAATTATATTTGGTTAAATAATGCAACAATTTATTACATTTTTAATTTTGACCTGCTCATTGTTTACGGCCTCTAACGCCTTTGGAACAGAAGATGCAGTGCACGTTGATATATATATTAAGGATCATAAATTTTCTCCGTCTGTAGTGGAATTGCCAGAAGGGAAAAAGATTGTTATTACAGTCCATAATCAAGATGCAACAATTGAAGAGTTCGAAAGTATCGAGCTAAAAAGAGAGAAAATTGTTCTTGGCAATTCAGAAACAAGGATTATCCTTGCCCCACTAAAACCTGGCGAGTATAAATTCTTTGGTGATTTCCACCAAGACACAGCTCAAGGAAAAATTGTTATAAAAGAAACGCCCAAAGAAGAGACTGAAAAAGATGTTTAAAATAGCCATTGTAGTTTTTCGTGAATGTCTTGAGATCGCATTGTTACTTGGCGTCATAATGGCAGTTACAAAACCAGTTGCTAACTCAAGAGTCTATATCGTTCTTGGCGCCCTAATTGGCATAGTTTTAGCCGCAATATTTGCATTATCTACACGGGCAATTTCAACAAGTTTTGGAGGACTTGGCGATGAGTTATTTGACTCATGTGTAATCCTTCTTACAGCTGCAATAATAAGCTGGACAGTAGTTTGGATGCAAGGCTATACCAAAAAAATAAAAAAAGATTTAAGTAAACTTTCAGAAAACATAACGGCAGGACTAACAAGTCAATTTATGTTAGTCCTAGTGGTGGCAACAGCAATTCTTCGAGAAGGAGCGGAAATAATCCTATTCGTGTATAGCGTTTCTTCTGTAGAAAACCTAGAAGGAACAAAATATTTAATCGGAATAGGAATTGGCGCTTTTGCAGGACTAACTGTTGGTATTGCGTTGTATTTAGGATTAATGAAGCTTGCTGGTAAATATGTTTTTACAATCTCGACGATTTTACTTACTCTAATTGCTGCAGGTCTAGCCGCTGAAGCAGCTGGTATATTAACCTCTTCTGGCTTTATAGAAGCGTATTCTGATCAACTTTGGGATACATCTTGGTTTATTAGTAACGAAAGTATTATGGGCAAAATATTAAATGTTACTATGGGATATGACTCAAAACCAAATGGAATGCAAATTGCATTCTACCTTTCAAGTATATTAATAACAGTTAGTTTTATGAAATTAAGATCAATTATTTCAAATAAATACCATGCTTAAACTTCTTATAGAATTCATTCCCTTGATAGCTTTCTTTATTGGCTACAAAGTTGGTGGGATTTTTGACGCAACATTATACACCCTTGTCGCCACTGTTGGTAGCACAGCAATTACACTTCTGCTTAAGCAAAAAGTAAGTAAAGTACACTTGATTACTAATGTATTACTACTTGTCTCAGCAAGCCTGACTTTATTCAGCGGCAATACCACATTCATTAAAATGAAACCAACTATTTTGTATACTATATTTGGCTCTGCTTTTTTCATTACAAGCTTTAAATGGGAACCTGCAATAAAGCTGGCTCTTGGAACGGCAATACAATTGAAGGAAGACATACATTGGCTCCAACTAAACATAAGGTTTATGTGGTTCTTTTTTACTATGGCTGTAGTTAACGAATTTGTTTGGCGTACTTTTCCAGAAGAAACTTGGGTTAATTTTAAGGTATTTGGCGCTTTACCAATTACAATCCTTTTTCTTTTATTCCAACTACCTTACTTGATAAAGTATAAAGCTTCAGATTCTTCAGTACAATAAAAGATAAACAACGAATGACAAGTACTCAATAGCCTCATTTACCATAAGGCGTTCAATCTCATTGCTTTTACTACTTGTTATTCCTAAGTTATACAAAGAGAAATCCCACAAAACTATGGAGCCCAAAATATCCTTGACTTAAAGCGGTTTATCTTTTAGTTTGTTTCTCATGTTATGGCGAATGTAGCTCAGCTGGTTAGAGCACCAGATTGTGATTCTGGGGGTCGCCGGTTCGAAACCGGTCATTCGCCCCACACTTGCGATAATTAACTCATCTCTCGATCAAAGCCTACAAACTCTGTTAGACGCATTGAAACAAAGATGTCATTCCCGCGAAAGCGGGAATCTAGAAAACCGGTAAATAGTACTGGTCTGAGACCTTCGTAGGAATAACAAAAGCTATTTAACTGAATTTTTTGGATAAGATAAACTCTAGTCGTTTGCACTTGTAGCTCAGCTGGATAGAGCGTTGCCCTCCGAAGGCGAAGGTCGTTGGTTCGAATCCAATCAGGTGCACCATTATTTGTAAATTAACTTAGGCTAAAAAGTAGAAAGACTAATCTTATTTGGATAGTTCTTGCAAATCTTTTTCTTCAAGATAAAAGCAAATTGGCATGTTAACTTTGGCAACAAAATCTCCCTCCGCTTGCACAAATATCGTAATAGAGCTATTGTTTTTGCTTGGATTAACCTTTTGCTGTAAGACGCTTAATATAGACTTGATTTCATCTTTATTTTCTGGATAAAGATTAATATCATGACTCACGCCTTGCAATTCAGAATCAACACTAGCAAAACGATTAGCAGTCAACCGCAAGCCCCCTTTATCTTTAAAAATATCACAGGTGACTACAACCTGTTCTTTGATGTTTATTAAATGCGCATAGTTCTTGAAGACATCGTCATTGAAAATTGTTACTTCAAAAATGCCATCTGGATCTGATAATACTAGAGTTACAAATCTTCCTCTCTGAGACATACGAGCATCTTTTTTGGTGATTACACCACTTAGCTTGTGCTGATATGACCCTTGAGGTAACTCTTCTTTAATATACTTAGAACTTTTAACACCAGACCTTTCTAGTAACTCTATTACACCAGAGAGTGGATGATTTTTCAAAAACAAACCTAGTACATCAAACTCGAAAAATGCCAAATCGCTACTTAGGAATTCCTCTGCATCCACTAGCACATCCGAACTAACTGCATCAATTGAAATAAGGCTAAATTGATTTGATTGTTGCTCTAAATGATATGATGTACAATATGCAAGGATCTTAGGAACACTTTGTATCAAAGCATTTCGATTAGGATGCAACTTATCGAAACAGCCTGCTTTAATAATATTCTCAAGTAACCGCCTGTTAATTAGTTTTGGCTCAATTCTCTCAGCAAAATCTATTATTGACTTAAAAGCTCCACGATTTTCCCTTTCTTGAACAACCATTTTACCAAAAGTGTTCGTTACATTTTTGATAGCTCCAAAAGCAAAGATTATAGATTTTTCTGCTCCATCATACTCAATACTAAATAACCCCTGAGACTTATTAATGTCTGGCGATATAATTTCAATATTAAACATTTTAGCTTCTTGCAAGAAAATGCTCATCTTGTCGCTACTATCAATTTCCAGATTCAGTGAAGCGACAAGGAATTCAGTCGGGAAATTAGCTTTTAAATAAGCAGTTTGATAAGAAATTACCCCATATGCTGAAGCGTGAGCTTTGTTAAATCCATAACCAGCAAATTTTGCTACTGTAGCAAAAATCGATTTGGCTTGATTCGCTGGTACATTATTCTTAACAGCACCGCTAACAAAAATCTCTTCTTGCGCATCCATTTCGCTCTTAACTTTCTTACCCATCGCACGACGAAGTAAATCAGCTGCCCCTAAACTATATCCAGAGAGTACTCGAGCAATTTCCATCACTTGTTCTTGATATACTATCACTCCGTAAGTAAATTTTAGTATAGGCTCAAGTAGTGGATGCAAGTAATCTACCTCTTGGATTCCATGCTTACAAGCAATAAAAGTTGGGATATTATCCATAGGTCCAGGACGATATAATGCTCCAAGGGCAATTATATCGTGAACATTATCTGGCCCAAGCTTTCTAAGAGCATTTTTCATCCCAACACTTTCAAATTGGAATACCCCTGTACTCAAGCCTCGTGACAACATTTCATAAGTTGATTTATCGTCGTATGGTATTGAATCAATATCAATGTTAATTCCTCTTTTTTCAAGCAATCTAAGAGTTTTAGTGATCACAGTAAGAGTCTGCAAACCAAGAAAATCGATTTTGACAAGCCCCGCTAGCTCAGCATACTTCATTGAATATTGCACAACTAGCATGTCAGAATTAATATCCTTATAAACCGGTACAATTCTTGTAAGGTCTTGGTTTGCTATAACAACACCAGCAGCATGAGTTGAAGCATGCCTATGTAGCCCTTCTAAAATAAGAGATGTAGATAATACCTGCTCTATTAATTCATTATCACCGTCGATAGTGTACAAACCTTTTCCTAAGGCCGCCACTTTAAGCTCTGCTACGTCCTCAAGAGCTTGGCTTAAAGTAACTGGATTCACGGCATTAAATGGTACTAATTCTGTTAGATATTCTGCAGTCCTGTAATTTAAACCAAGCACTCTTGAAACATCTTTGATCACGGCCTTTGCCTGCATTTTACCAAAGGTAATTATCTGCCCAACTCTTTCATCACCATATTTAGATCTAACATATGAAATTACTTCTTCTCTTCTCTCTTGGCAAAAATCAATATCAAAATCTGGCATGGATATTCTCTCCGGATTGAGAAATCTTTCAAACAACAAGCCAAATTTAAGAGGATCCAAGTCCGTAATCTGTAATACCCAAGCTACAACTGATCCTGCGCCAGAGCCTCTTCCAGGTCCAACTGCAATACCATTAGCTTTACTCCATTTAATAAAATCAGAAACTATCAGAAAATATCCAGAGAAATTCATTGTACAAATAATATTTAGCTCATAATCAAGACGATCTATATATTGTTGCCTTATTTCCTCTTGCTCACTAAGATCCGTTTTTTCCTTAATAAATTTCTGGCCTAACCGAAACTCCAATCCATCACTTACCTGCCTACGTAATAATTCCTCTTCGGATAATGTCCCATCAGAGAAATTAGGTAAACACGGCGGACGGGTTTCTGCCATGACATAACAACGCCTTGCTAAATACACTGTATTTTCGATTGCCTCTGGTAAATCCTTAAATAACTCCACCATTTCATCAACGCTCTTAAAATAGCACTGATTACTAACTCGCATGCGCTTTTGTTCATCACGCACAACTGATTGAGAAATACATAATAATACGTCATGCGCATCATGCATTGATACATCAGTAAATAATACATGATTAGTTGCTAATAAGGGTATTTCAAGCTGACTTGCAATTTTGAGATACTCTGATTCAATTTGTCTTTCTTTTGCATAGCCATGGCGCATTATTTCGAAATAAAATCTATCTCCAAATATTCCTTTAAGTTTTTTGGCTGCATAAGTCGCTGCATCTAGAGAATTCTCAAGTAATAATTTACCAATTACTCCATCAGCATAAGCTGATAAAACAATTAATCCATTGCTGTGCTCAGATAAATTTTCGAAAGTGATGTGATTGCATATTGACCTATCATTCTTGGTATATATAAAGCTAGCCAGCTGAAGTAAATTGAGATAACCCTCTTCATCTTTAGCAATTAGCAGAATCTCAGCGAAATCTTTCTTACCCTTATTGCTAAAAAGAATATTTAATATTGCACCATGAATTGGTTGAATCTTTGACTCAACAGCCGCCATAGCGAATTCTAGTGATGCAAATAAATTATCTCTATCCGCTAAGCAAACGCTTGTCATTTTATTGATTGACGCAAGGTTAATTATATCCTCAATTTTTAGTGAACTCTCAAGCAATGAATAGGAGCTTTGGGTCCTAAAATGGATAAATCTAAGAGTGTTAGTTTCCACTTTTTTTACCAACTGAGTAGTATTTAAAACCATTAATTTCTAGGTCAGTAGACTCTAAAATATTGCGTAAATCTATAATTATTGGAGTCTTTAGCAAATCTTTTACTTTTACCAAATCCATTGCTTTAAACTCTTCCCATTCAGTAGCAATAATAATTGCATCTGCGCCTTCTATTGCTTCAATCATGGAATTTGCACATTCTAATTTTTCAAAATATTTTGGTACATTTGGCATACCCTCCGGATCATAGGCAACAATTAACGCATCAAATTCTTGTAATTTGTTAATTAATTCTACTGCCGGACTATTTCTAAGATCATCTGTTCCAGCTTTATAGGTCAAACCAAGCACCGCTATCTTCTTTCCAGCGATAGTGCCTCCAACAGCAGAAATAATTTTCTTTATCATTGCATTTGGTCTGTTACTATTAGCTTTAATTACTGCGTCTAGTACTAGAAAATCAGAATCTACTTTTTGAGCTAATTTTTGTAGAGCAAGGATATCTTTTGGAAAACACGAACCACCGAATCCAGGCCCAGCTTTTAGGAAGCTCTCGCCTATTCTTTTATCTAAACCAACTCCTCTTGCAAGAGTCTTAATATCTGCTCCAACAATCTCACACAAATCAGCCATCTCATTAATAAAAGCAATTTTATTTGCTAAAAAGGTGTTAGAAGCATATTTAATCAATTCAGAAGTTGTTAAATCAGTTTCAACGATTGCTACTCCGTCATTTATAATTGGCGCATAAACCATACGCATAATATCCAATGATTCTCTCGATTCAGCACCCACAACTATTCTGTCTGGCTTTAAAAAATCATTAATCGCACACCCTTCGCGTAGAAACTCTGGATTTGAAACTACTGGATTCTGGTAACCATTACTGATAATAAAAGCCTGAATTGCTGAACATGTCCCTGGAGGAACAGTCGATTTTATTACAATAATGCAATCTTGATTCACATATTTACAAACCTCACGAACCGCAGAAAATATACCGCTTAAATCGGCATCACCATCACTTTTGGGTGGTGTGCCAACAGTAATAAATACACACTGAGAATCTTTGATTGAGTCATCATATCCATAAACAAAATGTAGACACTCTGTATTAGCATATTTCTCGATATACTCATTAAGCCCTGGTTCAAAAATTGGAGCCTTTTTATCCTGAAGCATTTTGACTTTATTTTTATCAACATCAAGACATATCACATTATGTCCTACATGACTCAGCATCACACCAGATACAAGGCCCACATAGCCCGTTCCTACTAAAGTTATTCGCATAAAAATTGATTGTAATTAAGTTTCTATAGACTAACTTAAAAACAAAAAAAGTAAAATTAAAACTCTAATATCATTCTTTATGAAATGGAATTACTATAGCTAATATTAATAAAAACTCATATAATCTACTGCTATAGTAAAAGAGCAAATTTAGTTGATGAGAATTTTATCCAAAATATTAGCACTGATTATTTTAATCTTTGCCTCATTCTATAGCCTTTTCTTGGCAGCCAACATGGGAAAATTAAATCAACCCATCAAGACAGTTCTAGAATATTTTTTAAATATAGAGCTAGTCGAATTAAATTTCCAAGATACTACCCTTACTTCCAAAGAAGCAATAATTCTATCAAGAAATGGTAAATTGCTAATTTCAGGCTTAAAAATACATGTTGGATACTCGGCGGGTTCTTTTGATTTTACTATGGACCCTGGCAGAGTTTGTATTACGAACAATAATGATGAATTAATTGTTGATGCTAAATATTCTGGAAAATTTATTAAAAATATTCTAAAAAATAATTATTCTACCGAACTAAATTTTAGCAATATTGTTATTTCAGATTTAACTGATATTCATAATAAACCCTACCAAAATGGGCTTATATCTTATACTCATCATAAATCAGCGCACACGCACCATATTGCTTTTGACTTAAATTTCGATAACTCAACCTATTTACGAGCTAGTAGTGATCAAGACAGTAAGAAAGTTAAAGTTACTGGTAAAAATATACCTCTTGGCACTTACACAATTTTCGAAAAAATCGCTCCAGATAATGGGTTGGTAAAATTCTTCCAAGAATTTATAAAAAATGGCTATATAACAGAGGCTGATTTTTTATTAGATATTAATAAGGAGATACTAACTAAAGATAGCATAATCGGCAAAGTAAAGATTCAAAAGCTTGATTTTAGCTACGATAATGACTTTCCTTTGTTAAAAAATATGGATGTCGATATTGACGTATTTGATTCAAATGTTACTTTCAAAATAAACAGCGCTTATTCATCAGCTTTATCATTATCTCAAGGTTTAATACTAATGAACTGGCAGGGGCTCGATAATACAGAACTAAAAATCACTGCCAAGGCACATGGTCCAGCAACTGGATTAACTGGTTTTATTTCGAGTACACAGCATCAAGAGATGAATAAAGCTAATATAGACCTTCGTAAAATAATCGGTCAAGCTAACCTTGATATCTATATTGACATCCCTCTAAAACCAGGTACAAAAAATATCTACAACATCTCTGCTGATATAACAGAAGCTTCTTTATCAATATTTAAAAATTATGTAAACCTGACCAACGCGAGTATAAAAGGAGTCTTTAATGGTGATAAAGTGTTGCTTAGCGGAGCCGGAAAAATTAATAACTTTAAAAGTGACTTAGGTTTTGCACTTAATATAACAGATAAAACTGAATTCTCTCACAAGCTCGATATAAAAACATATTTCAAAGTATTGAACGATAAATCAGACAGTAGAAATAAAATAGCCTTTATAAGTCTTCAAGGTGGTGACTCAGTAATTGATTTTACCTACACAAATAAAGACTCTAAAGGGCTTATTGCTGTAGATTCAGACATTACAGGACTTGATCTTTATTTTGATAAACTAGGAATTAGAAAAAAGAAAAATGATAAATCAAGACTAGTTATTTCTGGAGCTTTTACAGACCCAACTATGGGAAAAATAGATTTCTCTGTCTCAAGCCAAAGTGGCCTGAAGACCAATGGCACAATTGATATAGACTCAAATAAAGCTATTGCTAACATTAAAGAAATTAAACATAAACAAACTGATTTATCAGCAAAAATAATACTGGATAAAAATCTTTTTGATGCCAACATAAAAGGGAAAGCTCTTGATCTCTCAGAAGCAGATATGCTCCATTTTCTTGAAAAAGAGAGGGATGGCGGATCCACTAAATTAGTACTAGCTATTGAACGAGTCAGGCTAAAAGATGACATATGGCTCGATGGTGTAAAAGCAAAATTTGAATGCGATAACTTGCGTTGTTTCTCTGGTTATATAGATTCTAAAATAGGTTCAAGGTCACTTGAAGTATTACTAGCAGCAAAAGGGGATAAGGAAGAGTGGCTTGTCAAATGTAGCAATGCTGGCGCGTTACTACGAGGTCTTGATATGTACAACTCAATGAGAGCGGGAAACCTCACACTAAATCTCATTACAAGCCGAAAAGAGGTAAAACGAGGCAATATTATTCCAATCCATAACGGTAAATTTACTTTTGAACGCTTTATGTTACACGATGCTCCAACTATGACTCGTATGGTTTCTTTTATATCTCTTCCAGGCTTTATCAGCATGATTAGTGGCAACAAAGATATTGCTTTCTTAGGAATGAATGGAACTTTTAGTTTCCAAAATAATATTCTCTCTATAGATAACAGTTTTGCAACTGGGCCCTATTTTGATTTTACGCTCAAAGGTACGATTGATACTAAAAAAAGATTTATGGACATATACGGCCATGTAAATCCACAGTTATACGGTATTAGCTCAGTTATTGGTTCAATTCCACTTATTGGCAGGATTTTTACTGGCAATAAAAATCACCAAGGCCTGGTATCAAAGTCTTATAGATTAAAAGAGAAATATTAGATGAGGAAGCCAAAATTAAAACCATCAACATTCAATCACATGATGAAGTTTTTTGGCTTTAGTCAAGCACCAATACGTTCAATTATTGCTGTACTTGCTTTTGGTATTAGCCTTGGGGTAGCTTATGAAGAATTAGTCGGAATCGGTACATGGCATAGCTATCACCCAGACACAGCTAGTGTAAATGTTTGTTTTACTCCTCCCTCAGGTTGCGGCAGTTTAATAGCTCAAGAAATAGTGAAAGCTCAAAAAACTATTTATGTACAAGCCTATGGCCTAACGTCTATCAGTATTATTCACCAACTAAAAGCTGCAAAAGACAGGGGGGTATTAGTACGAATTTTACTTGATGGCGGAAATTTAAGTGATAATCAGCAAGTACTTACTGAGCTGCTAAAATATGGAATAGATGTACGATTTGACAAGATGCCCGGCATAGCACACAACAAAGTAATGATTATTGACAATAACAAAGTTATTACCGGATCTTTCAACTTCACCAGTGCCGCTGATCATAGAAACGCTGAGAATGTAATACTAATTGAAGATGCTAATATTGCTTCTATTTATTTAAAAAATTGGAAAAACCGGGAAAAAGAGAGTCGCAGTCTATAAAACCTGAACTTTTGTCATTCCCGCAGAAGCAGGAATCCAGTCTTTTAGACAGTTTGCCCCCTATATCACAAGCTTTGCTACAGATGATGTCATTGGTAAGTCTAAATTATAGTTACTCACAAAGCTATGAAGTAACTTCGCTGCTGAAGCCCCTTCAACTAGCACAGGATAGTTCGCAAGAAATTCTTTTGAATAATTATTTTGGTGAAACTCATAGCCAAATTTCGTATTCCTTGAAGTAGTTGAATAACTTGTTAAAACAAGATCGCCTATCACCGCAGGCAAAGTTAAAGACTCTTGGTTGCCTCCAAGAGCTTTTGAAATAATAGCTATCTCTTCAAGACCCTTACTAACAAGCCAAGCTCTAGCATTTTCACCATAACCTTGAGCCATTAAAATTCCACTTTTTATTGCAATAATATTCTTAACAATCCCGGCAATTTGAACAGTTATAATATCTGTGGATACAGAAACATCTAGTTGCTCCGAGCTAAGCTCATCAGCTATATAGCGAGCTAAAGGTTGATCTTTAGAGGTAATAGTTATTGAGGCAAAATTTCCGACGGCAACTTCTTTGGCAAAATTAGGACCAGAAATAAATACGTAAGGATTATCAAACTCCTGTTCCATTTTAGTGGAAAACAACTGCAACGGTTCTTGGCACATTCCCTTTGTTGCAATCAAAAACACCGTTTTGGAAGATAAACCTATCTGTTTTAATTCTTGAATTACAATTTCAAAAGCCTGCGAAGGTACAGCTAAGATTATAACATCATAGCTTGCCACATCTAGTAAACTTACAGTGGCCGTAATCCCAGAAGGCAAAGCAGTGTCATCAAGATATTTACTATTTTTATGATGGTTATTTATCTCATCCACAATATTTACTTCTGGAGTGTATATTAAAGCGCTTCCATAAACCCTTGCAACTAGACAAGCCAGAGCCGTCCCCCAGCTTCCCCCACCAATAACTGCGAAATTTTTTAGTTTTTTCATTATGCTACTCTTGCTAACATGTATTTATCGTGATGGTCTATTAACTGAACATCAATTAACTGGCCCGAAGCAAACTCTCCATCTAGCTTAACTGGAATAAAATTCTCAGCATGAGCCATATTATTCTTCTCAACTAGCAATGTAGTTTTTTTGCCTAAATTCTGCCTAAAGAACTTCTCAATCTCTTTTTGCCCTTCATCCCTTAGTATTGAAGCTCTTTTTTTCCTAATATGCATAGGAACTTGAGGCATTCTTGCTGCCGGCGTCCCTTCACGTTCGGAATAAGGAAATACGTGTAAATATTGTATATTAGCTTCAGAAATCAAACTTCTAGTATTTTCAAACATTTCATCAGTTTCAGTCGGAAAACCAGCAATAATGTCCGCCCCAAAAGACACTTCGGGACGAATAAGACGTAAAGATTTACAAAATTCAATAACTTGTTCACGACTGTGACGTCTTTTCATACGCTTTAAAATCATGTTATCTCCTGCTTGCAGGCTAATATGAAAATGCGGCATTAGTCTTTTTTCATAAGCCATCAAGTTGAATAAATCATCATCAATCTCTGCTACATCAATTGAAGATAACCTTAACCTATCAAGTTCCGGCACTAAAGAGAGAAGTCTTTTTATCATTTGAGCAAATGTCGGATTACCAGGTAAATCGCTGCCATATGCAGTTACATCTACGCCAGTAAGAACGATTTCTTTAAACCCATCATCTGTTAATGTCCTAACTTGCTGAACAATTACTCCAATCGGTACCGACCTGCTATTACCCCTACCAAACGGAATCATACAAAAAGTACATCGATGATCACAACCATTCTGCACCTGAATAAAAGCTCTAGCCTTTCCTTCAAAACTTCGGACCAAATGATTCGCCGTTTCCTTTATAGACATTATGTCGTTCACAATTACCCTTTCTGTCTCTAACGTATAGTGCAAAGGAGAAAGTTTTTCTTCATTACCAATGACTTTATCGACTTCTGGCATATTTGCAAACATCTCGGGAGTATTTTGAGCCGCGCAGCCAGTAACAATAATTTTTTTTGTTGGATCTTGTTTTTTAAGTTTGCGAATAGCTTGCCTTGCCTGTTTTTCGGCTTCTTTCGTTACAGCGCAAGTGTTAAATACAGCTACGTTTTGTATGCCACTTTTTACAAGGTTTTCTTTTATTATTTCACTTTCGTATGTATTCAATCGACATCCAAAAGTAATAACCTCATGAGCTTCATTCATAAGCATATTCTCCTTCAAAAACAAAGCTTGCTGGACCGTACATACTTATATTCTCACCAGTTTTTTGCATCTTTAAATTTCCTAACTCAAATAAAACCTCGGCCTTATCTGAAACAAAACCTAATTTATTTGCGGCAGCAAAAGTAGCTATAGCGCCACTACCACAGGCATAGGTAAATCCCGTTCCTCTTTCCCAAACTTTTAAGTATATTTTATCGTCTTTCACTTCTGCAAAACTAATATTTATTCCTTCTTTAAATAAATCTATATTCTGAAAATTCTTACCAATAATTTCTCTATCCTGATCAGATAATTTTGAGAATATTACTAGATGAGGATTAGCAACATCAACGCAAATCATTTCCTTTGGTTCAATCAAGTGCCTAATCGCCAAATCCCATAGAGAAGCTTCTTGAGGCATCCACGATTCTTCAAAACTAGCTAACCCCAAATCAACTTTAATTTGATCTTCACTAATATATTCACACAAGACTTTCCTACCATCAATATCGAGCGTAATATTTCTCTTTTTACTTTTCTCAAAAATCAATCTGGATAAGCACCTTGAAGCATTGCCACAAGCCTTGGCTTTTGACCCATCATGATTAAATATACTCATTTTAACAAATTCATTACTCTCTTTGTAAGTAATGAACTGATCACAACCAATACCTAACCTTCTATCTGAAACTCTTTGAGCAAAAACCTTCATATTCAATGCAAGAGGCAACATCTCTTCAGCAATAATAACAAAATCATTGCCTAATCCATGCATTTTTACAAAAGGAATCTTCTTCATTATTATACCTTAGTTGATGCTGAGCATCTATACATTCTCCAGTGAATAATGAAGAAGAATAAGCCCGTAATAAGCCAGGTAGCACAACTAATCATGCTACTAATAGCATTACCTTTGACTTCGTTTATATAATCCTCTCTATCTGCCATTCTTTTGTCTTTTATTAGCTCAGGTTTAAGTATTTGTCGTTGCTCTTTGTCATTAGAAGAGGCTTGCTTCTTATACTCAACATACTTTTCGTCACTGCTAAATTTACTTAATTGACTCATGTACTTGTATTCTGTGAATACAAAATCCGTCCCACTTCCTAGCATAACACCAATAGTTATCATCATCACAACAGAAGCTACTAAGCATACAATTAAACAATATACTTGAGTTAAATTCTTGAACATTACTTAAACACCTAATATTATTAATGGACTAATCTAGTCAGTCATTATACACAGTTTTAAAGAAAAATTGTAGAAAATAAATTGCTAGTATATTCCTAAAAACCAAAATTAAAATATAGATTTACCATGAAGAGTGTACTTAACGTTCTAGAACAGCTGATTGCATTTAAGTCAATAACACCTACTGGCAAAGACGCAATTGACTTTGTTGCTGATTATTTACAAAAGCTAGGATTCGAATGCTTGATAAAAACATTTGGTCCAAATGGACAAGAAGTAACTAATCTTTATGCAACCCTTGGCCACGAAGCTCCTAATATCTGTTTTGCTGGGCACATTGATATAGTACCTCCAGGAGATGAGAAGCTATGGCAATCAGACCCTTTCCAAATGCAGGTAAAAGATGATCTTGTTTTTGGCAGAGGCACTGTAGACATGAAAGGGGCTATAGCTTGCTGCCTTGTCGCTGTTAGTGAGTTCCTTAAAGAAAACAAGAATCATAATGGAACGATTAGTTTTCTTTTAACTACTGATGAAGAAGGAGATGGGACTCATGGTTTAAAAGAAATGCTTGAATACATTAAAGATATTGAGCCAAAAATTGATTTTTGTATCTTGGGAGAACCAACTACCGAGCATGAAGTTGGCGATACAATCAAGATTGGCAGACGTGGCAGTATAAATTTTGACCTAACAATAACCGGCAAGCAAGGACATGTTGCTTATCCAGAGAAAGCTATAAATCCCATGCCAATCGTAATTTCTGCTTTAAAAGGATTAATAGAAACAGAGTTTGACTCTGGATCAGAATTTTTTCAAAAATCTAACCTTGAAATTACTTCAATCGAAGGACAAAATCCAGTACGTAATGTCATACCATTCTCAGTTAGTGCAAAATTTAACATCAGGTTCATTGACAAGCATACTCCAAGTGATCTAGCCGCCAAAGTGGCTCATGTTATTTCTCAATACTCAGATGATTACGAACTGAAATATTCTTGTACTTCCTTACCCTTTGTTCAAGAGTACTCTAAAGAGATAGAACGCTTTGCTGATATAGTCTATGATACATGCGGCATCCGACCTAAAATCAAAACCAACGGAGGGACTTCAGACGCAAGATTTATCCATAAATATACCCAAGTTGTTGAGTTTGGATTAAATTGTGATCTTGCCCACAAAATCGATGAGCATACTAAAATTTGTGATTTACAAACACTCTATAACGTGTATTATAGCTCCTTAGTTAAGCTTTTATAAAGGCTTAAGAACAATTTTTTGCGGATGTGGCGGAACTGGTAGACGCCCTAGATTTAGGTTCTAGTGCCGCGAGGCGTGGGGGTTCAAGTCCCTCCATCCGTACCAATTAAGAATTTAAATTAAACCAGATTGGTCAGGTGATCTTAAAGATACGAATTTTAGGATAGGAATATCCTAAAATTCGGTATAACACATGTTAAAGTACATAAATTATGATTATATCAGAGTTAAAAAAAGACAAAACTGAGTTTCACGCAAAAGTTACCATTTCAATTCACGATATCTCACAACAAATAGATACTGAATTAGCTAACGTTGCAAAAACCGCAAAAATGGATGGCTTTCGAGTTGGAAAGGTGCCATTAACTGTTTTACGTAAAAAATACGTACCTACAATTAGAAATGGTATTGCAAGAGATAAAATTGATGCTGCTACTAAACAGATTATAAAAGATAATAAGCTTAATATTGCCTTTGATCCAGCAATTGATGATTTCAAAAACGAAGATGATCAAGATATTGAATTTGTTTTAAAATTTGAACTCTTGCCAGTTATTACTTTGCCTGATTTCAAAAAAATATCTATTGAAAAACCGGTATTAGATGTTTCAAAAAAAGATATCGATGAGCAATTAGATCGTATATTAAGCTTCTCTAAGTCGTATGATAAAGAAACAAAATCAAAAGCAAAATCAGGTGATCAAGTCACAATCGATGCAATTGGTTATGTTAATGGTGAAGCATTCGACGGTGGAAAACTCAATGCTCATAAGTTAGTTTTAGGAAGCAAATCCTTTATTCCTGGCTTTGAGGACCAACTAATCGGTAGCAAAGCTGGTGATGATGTTTCGGTTAAAGTCGACTTCCCTAAAGATTATCATTCAAAAGACCTGGCTGGAAAACCATCTGAATTTAAAGTAAAAGTTCTAGCTGTACATCAAGAAAGCATTCAAAAAATAGATGATGAGTTTGCTAAAAAATTCAAATGCGAGAATGTTGAGCAACTAAGGGAGCAAATAAGTAAAAATATTAGTTCCAATTACGACGAGTCAATTCTCATATTTATGAAAATGGAATTATTTGATAAACTGGAAGAACTCCTAAAATTTGAGATCCCAGCTTCTTTGCTTGAAAGAGAAAAAGAGATTTTAAAAGACCAGGTTTCTAAAGTTGGAGACAATGCGGAAGTAAAAAGCATGTCCGAGAAAGAAAGGGCCAAATATTTTGATGGTCTAGCATCTCGGAGAGTACGTATAGGCTTAATGCTAGCTGAGTATGTAAAGCAAAAAGGTTTATCTATAACCGAAGAAGACATTCGCCATGCACTGATTGAACAGGCTAAGAATTATCCTGGGCAAGAACAAATGGTTATAGAGTTTTATCAAAAAAATAAAAATGCTCTTGAAAACTTAAAAGGCCCTATTCTAGAAAGCAAAGGTGTAAAAGCTATTTTTGCTAATGAAGTTGTCATTAAAGAAAAGCTCTATACTGCTGATAAATTAGAAAAATTTTTAGAAAACATACTTAGAGATTAACCTAACTTTACTACTTTTTTAGAAGCTACTAGGTTCAAAAAATGAATTTAGTAGCTTTTGTTTTATGAGAAAACAGTCTAATATTAATCTTTTTGTAATATTAAGCTCTTGGCATGATATTTGCTTCTCTAAGTTTAATTTGATATAATAAATACAATTAATTATATGCCTTTAACTCTTACTAACGATCTAACAGGACTTGTCTCACGCGAAGTAAGTGCGGCAAGCAGAGAAGTAGGCACACTTGGTGAGAGCCTCGTCTCTGGCGATAATATGAATGTTGAAGTGGTCGACGCTTACCTCGGAAACTCCTTACGTGATAGAGAATTTTTCCTTGGCGCAATTGCTCAATCTACTTCCTACTCCGTAAACGCAGTTAATATTACAGAAAATTATTTAAACTCGATTTCTTCTTTTTTACAAAAGGGGATAATCACTATTGCAACTGTAGGAGTGCTATCTGATGATAAAGTTGCAGTGTTACAAAAACATATAAATAGCGTCCGTACTCAAATCGATATTTTGATTGACTCAGCAAAATTCGATGGCAAAGAATTACTTGGCGGAGGAGCGAAAGAAATAAATGTACAAGTTGGCGTTGATGCTTCTAGTACTCAGAAGATATCCATACGAAATATAAGTGATAACCGGATATACAGAACATCACTTGCCCACGCTGTGAACGAATGGATTGCTCAAGATTTTACTAGATCTGCGCACTACGCTACTCAGGCCGAATTAACGATAGCGCTATCAGATAACGAAAACTTAATAGCCAATAGCGCAGCTAATCAGGGAACTGGTAGCGGTGGAATAATGACTACAGGGCAAATAGCAGCTGCACTTGTAGCAGTGCGCACCGCAAAACCAGCATTGTTTTCTGATGGTCTTAGCTTTATGATACCTGACTTTACTAATTATTTAAGCCTGCAGGGTGGCGCTCCAACTCTATCTACAGCAACAGCTGTAGATTTTCAAGCAACTATGGATGACATGGCTACAGGCGCCCTAGCTCAGTTGGACCTATTTAGCTTTTTTGGGAATGCCCTTGCCACATCACTTGCAACCGTTAAGGATAGGACCATCGCACTTGATGTATTTCAGTCAGCTTTGACTAATATTCGTGGTGAGCAGGCAAGGCTTCGTACTCAAAAAACAAGCTTATCTGAAGCTATTGACGCACTAAGAGCAACTATAAATGTTACTGAAAAAACAGCTAATTCATATACTAAAACTGATTATGTGCTAACAGCACAAGAATATTCTGAGTTAATCAGACAAATAGTTGCATCAGTAACTGCGCTGCAAGCAGCAAACAAGATCCCAGAATCTGCTCAAAGATTAGTCGATTCCTTGGCAAGATAAATTATTCTGGATTGAACCAGGAAACGTGAACAGTTACTGTCATCAAGGGTAAAACACTGTTATCCCGGGCTTGATCATGGATCTTCTTCTGTTGCCCTGGATCCTGAATCAAGTTCAGGATGACAGTAAAGTTTAAGGTACCCTATACACACTTTGAATCAACTATTTTTTAGTCCCTCCGTCAAAACTCTCCCCGCCTGAATTAACAAGGGGTTTCATGTCATAAACAGCTTACAAAATCCATAAGAAAATGGTATAATTACCGCATAAAGCTTACGGATTTTAAAATTATGCCTATAGAAAATATTACTTTTCTCCAAAAACAAGAAAGGTTATTTGAAGAGAAATTATCTACAAAACTAAATCCTAAAAACAAGTTATATAAACTAAGGGATTTAGTAAATTGGTCTGAACTTGAAGCCAGAGCATTGCCTAACATTGAAATCAAGCAATTTGGTAGAAATAAGAAAGATCATAGAGTAATGCTAGCACTATCAATGCTTCAAGCTATGTACAACGGTTCTGATTCGTTTACGGAGGAAGAGCTAAAGGAAAATATTTATTGGCAATATTTTTGTGGTTATGAATATTTGCAGCAAGATCTTGATGTGTCTGAAG
>NZ_JARJFB010000006.1:0-24646 GCF_034554655.1 Candidatus Megaera venefica | reverse complement strand
ATAAGCGTCTAAAAATACTTTTCTACCTTTATTGGACTATTATAAACAAATTATTTCTGGGTTTTCTCTTGCCGCCATCTCTTCATATTCTTTTTTCCATTCTCTATATCTTGAATTCAGATCTCTTCCTTCTAACTCATCAATTGCTATGCCCGTTGCATTTGCTAAAATAGTCAAAACCCTTTCTGGAACAGAAGTACGTAAATCAGAAATTTCATCACTCGTTAACATTAATACCCTCTTACAAAAATTGGGATAACTAATTTCATAAACTTTTGCTAAATCCTTAATCCAATCACACAATAATTGATTATCATTTGGTTTTGGATGTAATGGCCATCTCTTATTCATTAATTGATCATACTCTCATAAAGCCTGCGACGTTCACTAGGAGAATTATATTTAGTTCTCTCTAAAATTGCTTGGTCAATAAATTCTTGACCAGAAATAATAGCCTCGCATGCAGCCCTAGTTAGTAATGTCATAATTTCACCAATAGTACCTTCGCTTCTGGATAAAATTATTGAACGTACTTCTGAATCTAATAATGATGAAGGTTTTTGCAATGGTAAAACCATTGCAATACTTTTTAATAATTTGCTAAATTCATTATCGTTTTTCCATAATGGTAATATAAAAGGTTCAAACCTATTTTCTAACTGATCATCACTTCTGATAGCTAAATATGCATCCTTAATACCTACTCCTACTATTGGTATCTTCATTGTATTGCCAATAAATCTTAGAACATTCAAAAACTCTCTTTGTACATTATTATTTCCAGCCAATAAATTATGTAACTCGTCTACAATAAGTATTTTTACTTCAGTAACTTTCATTAGCTTTATCGCTATACTTTCATATTGAGCAGTAGTGCTATAAGCGATAGGAGCACCTAGTGCATCAAGCATCGTGGAATAAAATCTTCGTACAGAAGGATTAGACGGCATTTGTACTGTTAAAACAGGAATTACTTCATGGTCTTCATTTTCTGAGGTATAGGGTAAATGCTTGCGTCTAAATTTTTCTACAATCATGCTTTTACCGTTATTGGTAGGACTAATGAGTAGCATATTAGGCATTCTTATTTTTTTAGGATAATTTAATAGCTCTTCCATCCTACTCAATGCTTCTTGGGCTCTGGTATATCCTATCCAATACTCATTCTGGAGCGCTATAGTTCTTTGTTCTTTTGATAAAGTTACAATCTGGTGAATATGAGGTAAAAGATGATCCATTATTTACCACACCTCAATACTATCAAATGCTTCCGTATTCTTTTCATCAATATTTTCTTTATCAAACTTTGTTATAAATATTGCTTTTGGCTGTATTTTAGCATTTTCTTGTATACGCGTTCTATTCTTTCTCATGGCACGTGTTTGAGAAACTGAGGTTTTAACTATATGACGCATTTCATCTATTGCCTTAAATAAGCTATTTTCATTAACCTGCTCTTTGCCTATAGTTTTAAGCTTCTTTAAAGCAAGACGATGCTCAAATAAACTAATAGCAGGGTGTGATAAGCTACGATATGGGATTTCTAAATAACTTTTCTCTTCTTCTAAATAAACATAAATTCTACTTAAATCTCTAGGATCACGTCGGATCAAGAACTTACCATATTTATCTCTATTTGCTATAAACGGACGAAGAGCATTACTGTAATAAACTATATGGTCTAGCATAAAGCCATCCTTTCTCAAAGAACGATAAATTATAGGTAAAAAATCGATTAGAAATGCTTTTTTATCGTTTATATAGGATAATTTCTTACCATGTTGTTTCATCGCTAATAGACCTGATTCATAGAGCTTTAGCGGCGTTTGAGAAATTCCAGTATGTAAGCGTAAGTGATAATATTTAGTAATTGCTATAATCAACCATTTCTCAAGCTCACCAAGCGTCAGACAAGCTTTATTTTCAGATGTGTAATCACCTCTTTCTTTGATATTAGAGAAAGTAGTGCCAGGTAAAGTATGAACTAATTTCATCATGGTACCGATAACACGCTCTATAATGCCACCATAATGCGGTTTCCCTATAGGCCTATATTCTATTTTGATACCATGTTGCAAACAACCACGTGTTAGAGCCTTACTATGGAAATCTGAACCATTATCAACATGAATGATATTTGGTTTGCCATGAATAGGCCATACTGCATTAATTTCAAGCATAGCAAGCCAAGGAGCTTTATCCATAGCAATATGTGTCAAACACAACCCAACAGATACAGCAGAAGGAGCTTCAAGTGATAAAATGAAACCAGCAATGCATCTGCTATAAATATCAATAGCAAAAGTAACATAAGGTCTGCCAATAGGTAATCTTTCAATAGGATCAACAATTATAACATCAACTAAAGTATGATCAATCTGTACCACATCTAATGGATAATCAACTTTTGGGAAATTTCCCGTGATAGGCTCTATTGATTTACTATTACTTTCATCACGTTTTTGCAATTGAGCCAGTGCAAGAGAGCCAAGACGCCTACGTATAGTTATTTCCGATGAAAACTTAATTTGTTTTTCAAGAGATTGTTTCCTTATTTCTTCTACAATTTTTGCTGGACTAAGTTTTTGAGAAGTAAGATAAAATTTATCAATTACCTGATTAATAAGTTCTTCTTGTTGCTTAGATAATCTTGATCTTCCTTTACCACCATTAGGTTTTTGAGGAATAATAGAGGTCATTAAGCCATGTGATTGGCGATAACTGTGAATTAGTCTATATACGTAGCGCGTAGATAATTCAAGCTTGTTTGCCGCTTCTAATATCATTTTTCTTGAACAAATAGCGCTTTTAGCAAGAGGTTCTATAATCTCAGCACGTTGCTTACCTATATTCCAAATTTTGTCATTGATCTTGGAAATATCATCCATATTTATCTGAGTTTTTACATATATTGAACTTAACTTTGATTAAATCACGATATATTGAACTTGTCTATGATAAAATTGAACTCAACTTTGATAATTTTAGAATGGATTTATAAGGTTTTAAACACAATCTGCTGAACTCAGCTTTGAAAAATGACAGTGGTGGTATTGAAGGAGAGGAAGAAGCACTTGATGAGCAAATGAGTAAAAAACTAGACAAACTTCCGGCAAAACAACAGCTAAATGAGCTTTACTCTGCAGTTATTGATGGAGATAAAGAAAGAATATCGAGAATAGTAGATGTTGGTAATCCAGAAGTGTTTACTAAAGAAAACATGGAGAAAATAGCAAATGCTGCTCAAAAAATTTCAGCTACTCAAGAAATAGCTAAAAAAACCATTATAGAGTCCGGCGTAAAGAACCTTGTCAAAGAAGCCGAAATAAACATAAGTGTTGGAGAAAACAGAGGAAGGTAGAGAAGAATGAAGCCTGTTGAAGATAAGTTTGTTAAAACTGAAGGGGCGATAGAGAAATTAAGCGCTTCAGCTAAAGTAAAGCCCGAGTCTGAGTTAGAAAATCTCTTTGAGGAGATTGGGCAGGACGAAGACTTGGGAAAAGCTGTAGAGAAAATTTTTGATGAGATAACAGATTTAAATGAAATCCAGGTAAAAATCATTTTGCTAATAAGAAATTATTTGAAAGCAAAAAAGAAATCAGGCATTGATGTTAATAAAATTGATGAGCTAGAGAAAAAAATAACTGAAGATATTAATAAATTTGCTGGAAAGTTTAATAGAGTTATAGGAGAAGAAATTGATCCAAATCTAGGCACGGTTAGCAAAAAAGGCAAAGAAAGCATATTGAATATTGAGGCTAAAAAAAATCTAAAACGTATTATGAAAAACTTTGCGGTTTATGAAGTGTATAAAATCATGAATCCTAAAAGAATTGCTGGAGAGACTAAAGAAGATAATTACAGAAAAAACTTAATGCAAGGTGGAGAACAGCTTGCTAGTAGGTACGAAGGTGGTAAAGAATCTGATCTTAAGCAGTATGGAGAAGCAAAAGTTGAGCGTATAAAACACCAAGCTTTGTCAATGAGTAAAAGTGGTGGAATAGGTCGCTGACCCCTAAGTTCTCACTAAGACTTCAAGATGTTGTTGTAGTATTGTCATACTGAATTTACTTAGCTTTGTAACAGTGTCCTATAGCCCTTTTATGCAAAGATGATTAAGATTATGAATGAAAAAGGCTATATTCCTAAGTTTAATTATTATCTGTAATAAAGAAAATTCTAGTAAATTAATCATATGAGCAAAACATCAAGTAAAAATGCCAAAGTTGATTATGTTCTCGGATCTGGTGCAAGTGGCGCAAGAACCGATGTTACAAAAGATATATTACCAAAATTAGCTAGTAAAACGCCGCCTAAGGTAATATATACGGGGCCGTGGGCAAATTCAAAGTTTCTTGATGATATCGAAAAAAATAACAAAGCAAAAGGCAATAAGAAAATATTCTGGGTTTTTGGTGAAAATGATGTAGATAAACAAAAAGCTAACAGCCGAAGTATTAGAACTGGTTCTGCAAATCAAGCCTCCGTGCTGAATGGTAGAGCACATAAAGAATATAATGAATATGCAGTTGGTGTAGTAACAACTAAATATGGCGCTGCTCCACTTAGTGAATCTTTTAAACAAAGCCTAGAAGATCTTTACGATACAGCTGCAAAAAATCCTGATGCAGTATTTATTGTACCAGCTACCTTCGATAAGCAAGGGAATTTAAGCCAAGTTAACATTGGCACGGGTATTGCGGCTAATAGTTTAGCGCCTGAGTCAGTGAAAGAGATGACCGATGCTATACAAACCGTTCTCAGTAATATTGCTCAAGGCATCAGAGAGACAGTACCAGACATTGTATTAAAACCTAAAACTATCCAAATTAAGGAAACCACTCCCATAAAACAGCAGCTACCTGCTAAAAAAATTGCAACTAAAGAAGAAAGAGAAAAAACAGAACTGATTAGTCCCAAGCCAATTCCCGTGCCAACACAATTAGATGTCCCTTTAGAGCGGCCAGTTCCTATAAACGTCCCTTTAAAAACTTCTATAAAAGGAAAGAAAAATACAGAACAACCAGTATTACTCACTTCACAATCCAAAAATAATGCAAAAAGCATCAACAAATCGGCAGGAGCTGAACTTTGGCATAAAATTAAAAAAAACCCATGGAAAGCAATAGGTGTAGTTCTTCTAGCTGCGGTATGGCCAATAGGAACAGCTGTTGCCGGAACTATTATGGCTGGAGTTATGGTAAAAAGTGTTTACGATTCGCGTGTTAATAAACAATCTAATCAAGCTGAGCTACACTCTCCCGCTTCTTCTCGCCAGTCTATTCCCCACCGTAAGCAACGTTCCCAAATATCACCACCTCTTACGCCTAATATGAACAAGGGGCGTAATAAAAGCAAGAGTGGGGGAGAACGTATGCGTTAATATGTCATTAACATTAATTTTAGATAAGAAACAAGCGCTATTTCGCCACTTTTTTTGCTGTAAAAACACACATTCTTGTAAAAGTCATCCTGAACTTGATTCAGGATCTCGCGAGACAGAAGAAGATACTGAATCAAGTTCAGGATGACGTTACCTGTAAGTGCATTAACTTACGCAAGCTCAAGCATTCTAGTACCTTACGTTCCTTTAGATAGAGCTGGTTTTTAATTACCTTCATTTGAAACCGACTTATATTGGCCGTTTTCTTTCTTAATTATATCGTATTTACGTTGAGCAATGGAATCAACAAAGCCAATAGCCCCTGATGCGCCATGGAACGGTTCTGCTGAATTCAGCTGCTCGACAAATTTAGTTTTACTATAGTTTGATCCAATAGAATTTCCTACTAGTCGGCCTGCATCATAAGCAAGGGTGTGGATGAACGAAATATGCTTAATACCAAGTTGCGCCGAGCGAGCTGGTAAGTCAAAATTTACTATGTTTAGTGAACCGGTAAATGTTGTTGTAATTGGTTCTGAAAAATTAAGATCAATTCTGCTGTCTCCAGCAAGAATAGCCTTTTTATCTAAACTAAATTTCTGAGCATGTTTGAGAAGCGTCTCAAGTGCTGATTGATCGTCGGCAAGTAGGATTACAGGTCTTGTAAGCTCATAATCATTTTCATTTAAAGTATCGACAGTATCTGACACTAAACGTAAAGATTTTTCTAAATCTTCTGGTGTAGTACCGTAGAATTCAAGTCTAGCAAGAGCAGCTCCTTTTGAAGTAATCATATCTTTAAGTATTTTACTTATTGTATTAGAGTATCTACCTGCTGGAAGTAGGGTGATATAATTTTGATGTTTTTTCTCTAAGAAATAATTTGTAATTTGCTCTAGTTGCCTCATAGGAGCATGGCCAAATACATAGGTTTGCTTATCAGCAAGAACGGGATTATTTGAAAGCGATATGACAATCGTTCCCTTGCCCTTAACCTTTTCTGCAACGGCTTTTGTTTCTTCCGAATAAACTGGTCCAATGATTATGTCAACACCATCTTCAAGGATTTTATCTAGAGATTTGCTGAGAGTTTCTGGATTTGAAGAATCGTAAGTTGTAACACGTATCTTTGTTTTTGCTCCATCAGAAAGGCCGAGTTTAATCATTTGGGCATACTCCTTCCCCAGCGCCGCTTCAGGACCGGACAAAGGTAATACTATGGCTACATCTATGCCTTTTTGGCCTGCTATATTTTTTCTTGCAGAAGGTTTGTCTGTCTGGCTACAAGCGCTTATTAAAACTATACAAGCAAAAGAAATGATGAACTTTAAGAATTTTTGTTTTATATTACTCATAAATAATTCTCCAAATCTATGAAGACGGGTTGTTTAGTGAATTTAAAACCAGGACTATATATTGTTTCTACTCCAATAGGGAACTTGAATGACATAACTTTGCGTGCATTAGATGTACTAAAAAGTTCTGATATCATTTTTTGTGAAGATACCAGAGTATCAAATAAATTACTAGTGAAACATCAAATAAAGGCTTCATTAAAAGTTTACAACGACAATAGTGATATCTCATCAAGAAATAACATAAAGAAGCTTATCGAGGAAGGAAAAATAATCAGCCTCATTTCGGATGCTGGGACTCCATTGATTTCAGATCCAGGATATAAACTCGTTCGGGATTTAAAGAGTTCTGGTTTATATGTAGATGTTATTCCTGGTCCATGCGCTGCAATTGCTGCTCTTACTCTTTCTGGCTTGCCCACCGATAAATTTTACTTCGCTGGTTTTTTGCCCAAAACTAGAGAAGGAAAATTAAAAACATTTAATTCATTATCAAACATGCAATGTACCCTTATTTTTTATGAGACAGCTCTGAGGTTGGTTACTACTCTGGAAATAGCATTGGAAGTGTTAGGTAATAGAAAGGCTAATGTAGCAAGAGAAATTACGAAGTTATATCAGGAGTCTAATACGGCAAGTTTATCAGAATTGATTGATCATTATAAATTGTTCCCGCCAAAAGGAGAAATAGTTCTTAGTATATATGGTGAAGAGTTTGGGGCAGTATCAGTTGATAAATTACGTGCGGATATACTTAGCTTGATTGCTGAGGGGTTAAGTGCAAAGTCAGTATCGGATAAAATGTTTGCTGAGTATAGCGAATGCTTTAGCCGTAAAGATATATATAAAATGACTAATGAGATAAAAGCAGATTTTGATAGATGTGCTATAAGTCAGCGATGATCAATTATTGTATCCTATTACAAGAATGCATGCAGAGCTATACCAACGGTTTGTATTTTATCTCTATAAAATTGCCCATGCATTGACCTGCCAGAATAAAACTCTAGCATAACTTGCATCTTATTACTAATAAGAGCCGAATTTTCAATTTGAACTCCTGTTTTTACAGATACTCCTGGAAACCATGATCCATTCTGATCAGCCTTTATATCTATTCCGGATACAGGTCTTAATCTTCCCTCCATAAATGTGTAATCCGAATAATATTCAGTTCCTATTTGTATTTTTAGGGGCTTTATATAACTAGGCTCTTTGTGAACTAAGTAACCTCCGCCTCCATATACTCGGAAAGAATTGATATTATAAGATAAAATTAAATCTATACCTTCGTAGCTTAGATTAATCCGTTGTATAGCTTTTCCTTCGGGCGTTAACATAAATTCATCCCCTAAATGAGTGCTTATATGGTAAGGACGTAATAAAGCTGTGAATGCTCCAGTGCGATAAGAAATAGGCACGCCCACAAAATAATCCGCATTTATTAAGGCGCTGGGAGTTCTGCCAATATCCATAAGTCCAAATAAGCCAGCCTGCATGCTTAATTCCCATTCTTGATCCTTCTCTATATCAGCTATTCGGTAAAGAGAAAAGCTAGCGCCAAAGTTTGGTGCAAATGCATGACGTCGTAAAACGCTTCTTTTTAAATCATATTGATAAGCAAGAGTAAAACGTGGCCATTTTGGGTCTGCTATTAAGGGCTGAAATAAGCTATGGTTAGGCATTAACCCGTCAGTGACTGGAGTTTGGGAAGTAGCTTTTTGAGTAAAAACAGACTCTTTGATTGTTTTCTTTTTCGTTAGCGGTAAATCTTCACTACTATTGCCTTTAACTAATTTTATATCTTTAATATGGGTCTGCAAGCCTACAGTACTTTGTCTTACCTTTTGCAATATTTGTTCTCCATTATAATGGCCTAATTTATCTTCATTAATATAGACTATGCCATTTTTAACTATCACAGAATCACTAGGCAAGTAATAGATATGAATAAATGTACTTTGAATATAACCAGATAAATAATCATCTGAAGACGATGCTTTAGATCCTAATGCATAGCAGTTAATAACTGCCAATAAAATAACTACAAAAAATTTTTTCATTTAATAATTCACGAACTTTATTATTTTTTAAAAATATAACAGAGGGATACAATATAGAATGTAGACTTGTCCAGTAAAAAGATATCGAATCAAAAAAATTAGGTGAGACCAGCTCTTAAAAAAAGAAAATTACAACGTAATCTCCTTTTTATTAAGCTAAGCGCGTAAGCGCGGCTGAGTATTTATAGTGGTAATATTGATAAACCTATATATAGTACTTGATAAGCCTACCAAGTACTATATTAACAAAAGATGGGGTCAATTTTCTTAATTAGGTTTGTTCTCTTTTGCGGACTTTTCAAGATTTCTCCCCCCCGCTTTAATATCTCGTCCCATGCCTTCCATTGTATTGCAAGCTGTCAAAAATAAGGCGCTTAATCCTAAGAAAATAAATATATTTTTTTTATTCATAATAAATTTTTTCCAATATTTAACTAAGGAGGAATATCTAATGCAATTATTCCTTTAACTGAAATCTACTTTACCATAAATGAAAGAACATTACTAGTTGTTACATTTTATCTCAGCCAAAACATAACTTTCGCATCATCTGGTTTGCAATTCCTAACTTTTTAGGAAGGTGATTTTCCTTCCTTTTTATAATATACCAATTGATTATATAGCTATTAGTCTGCTAGATAGTGTAAAAAATGACTTGCAAAAAGTCTTGTCCTATATATAATCTTGTTGAATTTAAAGCAACGTGGCCCGTGGTATGCCTAATTTGCTTACTTTACACAGCCTTTTTATGATTGATAGAAAATGTAGTGTAAAATCTTTGTAAATACCATATTTGATAGAGGATTTTTATGCCTAAAATGAAAACTCACTCTGGTGCTAAAAAACGCTTCAAGCTAACCGCTACTGGTAAAGTAAAGGCTGGTCAGGCGGGTAAACAGCACTTTATGAGACGTCGTACTAAAGCCCAACTTCGCAACTTAAGAGGAACTGAAGTTCTTTGCAATCCAGATGCAAAAAGACTGAAGAAAATATTCCTCCCAAACAGTAATTAAATTAGGAGGGATGTAATATGACACGTGCAAAATCAGGTTTAGTATCTAAAAATCGCCATAAGAAAATAATCAAAATGGCTAAAGGCTATAGAGGCAGAGCTAATAACTGCTTCAGAGTAGCAATTGAAAAAGTTGAAAAAGCGTTGCAATATGCTTACCGTGACAGAAGAAATCGCAAACGCGATTTTAGGGGTCTATGGGTTCAAAGAATAAATGCTGCTGTGCGTGAGCACGGTATGGTTTACTCTACCTTCATGGGTGGAATGAAGAAAGCTGCAATTGAAATTGATCGCAAGATGTTAGCGGAGCTAGCTGTAAATAATCCTGAAGGTTTTGCTCAAATCGTAGAGCAGGTCAAAAAAGCTAGTTAGTTTTCTGTGAAAATAAGTTAGCTTTGCAAAAACATACCTTTTCATAAGTTTTCTTATGTAGGATTTTTGTTGAAGGGACGATTTGTAAAGTTATCAAGAGTAAACACCAGTCATCCAAGGCTGATAAGTCATCCTGAATTTATTGGGCTTCGCATGCCTTCGGCCCAGAATTTTATGAAACAGAAAAAGATCCCGGATCAAGTCCGGGATGACTAATGGATGATAATGCTGAAACAAGCTAAGCGTTATAATCCATTAGTTCAGGTTTAAGTAAGGCCTTAGCAGATTGCAAAAAGTAAATACGCAACTTGATGATGACACTCTATAATATGCTTTGATTTTGATGCTTAGAAACCAAGTAAAAACCCATAAGCAAATTTAGCTAGCTTTTTATTTGCGGAGTTTAAACCCCACGAAGATTAAATCACCAAAATAATATGCCTATTTCCAAAAGGTAATATTATTGGCTAGTATTAGATTAACTGCTCGGGATTGTTGAAAGTTTATGAAGACGTAGATTTGTACTTATATAACAAAATCAGTCGTTAATTTCTATCCATTCATCCAATTATCATTAGTTTTTTCTCCCATTACAACTATGCTTTTCTCCAATTCATTATTATGTATATTAGCTGTAGTTTTTTGTGCGTTTGGGTAACCTAGCAAAGAATAAACCTAGGTTGACCTAGTTCCTTGGGTCTTAGTAGTTCCTGATTTTTCTACATATACGTTTTTAGCGGTTTTTATAACTTCCAATTTATCAGAAATTGTAGAAGAAGATATTGGAACTGCATTCGTAGTAGCTAAGCTAATTTGAAAAAACTACCTAAGAATTATTGTTGCTTAAATTCAGTGATAAGGAGGCTTTCTAGGCCTTATTTTACTTAACTTTACGGTGCTGCAGATTATTTTTCTGGATTTGTTATTAGTCCTAATGTAGAATGGCGAACATCAATTTTGATTTTATGTTAGCAATAGTTTAGGTATGCAGTTATTTCCACTTAGATTTATACCAGAATCTCCCAAAATCAATTTTTTGGCTATGAATAAGGTGACTTATGGGCTGTCAATATTTTTGATAGCGTTTAGTATTTGCTGGATTAGCATATTTAAGTTCAATTTTGGAATAGATTTTGTTGGCGGGATTAGTATGGAAGTTCGTGCTAGCGAGGAGCCAGATCTTACGAAGATGAGAGAAGTCTTAGGAGCAATAGGTATCGGTGAAGTAGTTTTGCAAAATTTTGGTACTTCTCGTGATTTGTCTATTAGAGTTGGTGTAAGCAGCGAAGAAAATTTGATGGGAAATATTGCGCTCATAAAAAAAGCTCTTGAAGAGAATTTTTCTTATACATTTGATTACCGCAAGGTTGACTTTGTCGGTCCACAAGTAGGGCAACAAATGATTATGTCTGGGGTAATGGCAATGGTTCTATCTTTTATAGCAATTATGCTTTATATCTGGGTCAGATTTGAGTGGCAATTTGGTGTTGGTGTATTAATTGCATTAGTTCATGATGTAATAATCAGTTTGGGCTTTATGAGCGTTACCAAATATGATTTTAATTTGAGTACAATTGCAGCAATCCTAACGATAATAGGATATTCGGTGAATGATTCAGTTGTTATATATGACAGAATTAGGGACAACTTGCGCAAATTTAATAGAAAAGGGATAGATGAGATAATCAACACGAGTATAAATGAAACTCTGTCTAGAACCACAATTACAGTACTAACTACATTGCTTGCAAACTTAGCATTAATACTACTTGGTGGTGAAGCCATAAAAAGCTTTAGTATATTGGTGTTTTTTGGAATATTTGTTGGTACATGTTCTTCTATATTTATTTCAGCGCCAATTCTAACTCTATTTAATTTAAAAAACTTTAAAGAGTAATTTTATGAGAATTTCTGCAAACGATATTAAAGCCGGTAATATACTTGATTATGAAGGGGAGTTGTGGATGGTAGCCAAAACTCCTGAACATACTAAACCTGGGAAAGGTGGGGCATATGTTCAAGTAGAGATGAAGAACCTGCGTACTGGTAATAAGCTTAATCAAAGATTCAGTTCGGTGGAAAATGTTGAAAGAGCATTCCTTGAATTTAAAGAAATGCAATTCTTGTATATGGAAGATACAAAGTTGGTGTTGATGGATCCCGAGTCATTTGAGCAGCTGATGCTTGACAAAGAAATGCTTGGTGATAAGTTTCCGTTTCTTACTGATGGTATGGTAGTTACTGTTGAATTCTACCAGGATAAAGCGTTGAACATAAGGTTGCCTCAAACTGTAATAGTAGAGGTAGAACAAACCGATCCTGTGATCAAAGGTTCGACGGTTACGTCTTCATATAAGCCAGCCATATTGACGAATGGATTACGTGTGATGGTTCCGCCGTATCTTGTGACTGGAGAAAAAATAATTGTTAAAACAGAAGATTTGACTTTTGTTGAAAGGTCAAAATAATGGATGGAGAAGTCGGGTTAGTTGTTGATGCTACAAGGCAAGCATCAAAATTCCTACTTAGAGATTATTTTGAGTTAGAAAACTTACAATCCTCTACTAAGAGCGCCAGTGCTTCAAGCTTTGGCCAAAAATCATGTGTAAAGATGCTCCAGACTTTACAAGAAAGGCTAGGTAAATATTTTCATACAATCATTTTTGATAGCAAGGAAATAGCAAAATCTCAATTTGTTGGTAAGGCGGCATTGGTTGAAGTGCTTGATGGGTTTACAAATCTGACAAGGTCGCTCCCATTTTTTGGGATTATGGTGACTATAATATCCAACAAAAATGGTCAACTTATTACTGAAAAATCTGTTATTAATTTCCCGATTCTCGGAGAAATATATTTTACAGAAAAAGGTAAGGGGGTATGGCTTGAACGTCATTCTTTTAACTTTCCAGGTGCAACGCGCGTTAGAGTATCTGGCACTGAAAATATCGAAGATGCTATAGTTTCTACAAGTTTTAATTTTCTAAAAGATAACCCTGATACATTTAGTAATTTAAGAATCTTTGAATCATACACATACTCACTAGCACTTTTAGTATCAGGAAAGATAGATGTGATTATTATTGAGCCTGGTGATATATCTCTAATGGGTATTGAGCTTTTTATAGCTGAAGCCGGGGGTGTTTTTCATAAAAAAGGTGGAAAAATTGTCGCTTCTAATTCTAAACTTCATGATAAAATAAAACATATTGCTTAATCTATAGAGTCTTGTGCACTTTGGATTATGTGCGTTGTGTTGTTTGTCGTACTCTTGATGTATTAACCTCAGTTTGATGTAAGAAGTGAATATTTTGAGTAAAATTAGAACGATAGTCCATCTCTGGGCTGGGCTTGTCATTCCGAATTTGATTCAGGATTTTCCTTCGGTTGCTCTAGATCCTGAATCAAGCTCTGTATGACTTTCTTTGGTATAAAGAAGACACACGTAACCTCATGTCACTTCTAATGCTATAGACCAATTGTAACCAGTGCTTAAAAGGGGTTGTATTTATCTTATCCATTGTTCATACAATATAAATTGGTCGTTTCTGGGTAGCTTGGTACTTGCTGTTCGCCTATTTGTATATAGGCTTTTCGCCATCGTGTTTGCACAAAATGCCTCTGTATTTAATATAATATCTATGACTAGCCAAGTGTCTGATTTAAAACTGAAAGTTATATAAAATATAGGCTATTTATATAATTCTTTTTCATTTTCTATTTTTAATTAGTATTATAATCTAATTAGACGTTTAAAATCGGGGATGTAATTAAGTGACCAAAAAATTTACAATAAATTGCGATTTTGGTGGGCAGATGTCTCCATTTGCAATATTCATAGGCAAACCAGAAAAAGGACATCATCCACTTCACTTTCAGGCCGATTGGTTGTCTAAAGCTCGTGGTGGAATGATACCTGGCGAAGTAATGGAAGCGGTTACGCAGCTCCAAGAATTAGCGGAGAAAAATGGCGTAGCACTTGAAGATTTGTGTGTTTATGCTCTCGGAACTGAGAAACAACAGTCGGAACTTGAGGGTGTTCAAGAAGAAAGCAGTGTTCAAGAAGAAGGCAATATTCAAGAAGAGTCTTTTGTCGAAGAACCACAGGATGGTGAGGAAATGGTTGCAGAGGTTCCTGGTCAAGAAGAAATAGCGCAAGGGTTCCCAGGAGAATCAACAGAAGAAGAATCAACAGAAGAAGAATTAACAGAAGAAGAATTAACAGAAGAAGAATCAACAGAAGAAGAATCAACAGAAGAAGAATCAACAGAAGAGAAGAAAACTAACTAATCAAGAATTTATGGGGCTTACTTTGCCTTCGGTCAGACCTTAGGCAGCGGAAGGAGATGCTTAAACTAAGTTCAACATGAAGGCAGACGCATGGTCGATTATATTTTGTCAAAAAACGTTAGAGTAATTTTTCTTAAAAATTAATTATAGAATAAAATGACAAAAGTTAATTGTAGTTTAGATATCTTAATGATTACTGTAAGTGAAGAAAATGTGAATGCAAGAGATTCGCACGGTTGGGCTCCAATACATTATGCGGCTGGCTTTGGTGAAATAAAGTTTATTAAAGGTTTAGTAAGTTTAGCTGCTGATCTAAATCTCTATACGACAGAAACTGCAGAGAGCAAATCTCTGACGCCGATCATAGCTGCCATAAAAAATGGTCAAGTTAAAGCGTTGAATCAGCTACTTACGCTGGGAGCGAAGTCAGAGCTAAAAGTTGATGATTCAGCTCCATTGATGTATGCAATTCGCCATAAGACTCTAGCTCCTGAGTTGACGAGTGCTTTGATTGTTAATGGGGCAGATATATCTCAATTGAAGGAAATAATAGAGAAACTTGGTGCAGCAATGCTTACAATTCTTGAGGTACAAGAGGAGCTAATTGAAAAGATTGTTTCTGCAGTTAATGGTAATGCAGATCAAATATTAGAAGAATATTTAGGTAGGGATGATATTAGTGTTATCGGCAACGAAAACAAGAAAGAAAAAATAGAAAAAGAAACGGATGAATTTATAGGTATTTTTAGTGATTTTACTAGTAAAGAAACTTATGATTTATGGCTTAGTGGTAAATTTTTAGAAGATTCATCAGATAGTTTTTAGACCATTTCGAAAGGGGTAATTTGGCAAGAGAGCAATCAAGTTTAATTGTTTTATCTCTTATCATCACAACACATTGTATCAATTACTTTTTTAACATCACCCATCTTACTAATATATTATTACTTAATTTTGCATAAAACTTATCTCGAATTAGCGTAGATTGAAATTTATGCAAATAAATATAGTAATTAAGCTAAATTTAGGGGCTGCTAAAGTTGCAGATTCCAGCGTAAAACTTTTGAGCTTGATATAAATAAAGAAATTTGTTACAACATATGCCCGACATTCGCGGGAATTAAATTAATACTTAATATAGGTAAAAAATGGCAAAAAATAAACCAAGTTGGGATTTAAATGATTTACTGAACACGGTGAATGAAATAAATGTAAATGAAGCTGATCAACATGGGTTTGCTCCCATTCATTACGTTGCAGGATCGGGCGGTCTAGAACTTATTAAAGGTTTAATACGTTTAGGCGCTGATCTAAATATGTATACAACAATAGATACACCAGAAAATAGAGCAGTAACTCCGATAACTATATCTATAAAAAATGGTCAAGTTGAAGCATTGAACCTTCTACTTCAGATGGAAGCAAGTTCAGAGCTGCCAGTTGATGGATTAGCTCCATGGATGTATGCAATTCGTCATAAAACTTTAGCTCCCGAGTTGACCAGCGCTTTAATTGTTAATGGAGCAGATGTATCTCAGTTGAAAGGAATAATTAAGAGCCATGGTGCAGCAATTCTTACAAAGCTTGCAGTGCAGGCGGAGTTAGTTGAAAAAGTTGCGTCTGCAGTTGATGGCGGTGCAGGTGAAATATTAGATAAATATCTAAGTATAGATGATACCACTCCAATAATTCATATTTCCAAAGCTTTTGAGTCTGATGATAATGATTCAAGTCCAATAATTCATATTTCTAAGGCTGCTCAGTCTCATCATAATGTTCCTAGACCAGTTGACATTGGTAAAGCATTTGAGGCTTGTGATATAGAGTCTGTTGTTTCTTATGTGAAAGATATAAGAGTCTTAGATAAGGATAAATATACTTCTAATTTATTCGCAGCTGCAGCGATGCAAGGCGGTCCCGAATATATTAAGATGATGGTAGCATTATCTCAAGCTGGTTATGAAATTAATAGAAAAGATAGTGATGGTTTTACTCCTATCCAAAAGATTGGAACAAGCAATGTAGTTGCACTTTGCATGCTAATTACACAAGGTGCAGATTCGAACGAGATAGGTCCAGATGGGTTTAATGCAGTTCACAAAGCGATTCTTTCCGGAAGTTTTAATATATTAAATTTATTGATGGAAAACGGTGGTAATCCAAATTTACCAGCTAAGAATGGTGAAAATCCTCTAATGATGGTTATGCAGTCCAGGGAAAATATGAGCGAAATGTTTTATGTGTTAGTAGCGCACGGAGCAGATGTAAGCGAATTTGATATAGAGGGTATGAGATTAATTGCTGGAGTATCAATTGATCCAGAATCAGTCGATTTAATGCTTGCAGTCAAGAGCGCAGACTCCCTAGCATTAACTGGAAATTTATCTGAGGCTGAAGGTGATATAAATCAGAAAATATATTATGCAAGGCTATCATTTTTTGCTAAGAAATTACCGGGAGATTATAAGCATTTGGTTCAGATAAAAGAAGCTTTAGTTGAAGGTAGAGATCAATTAGGCCACGATGAAGAAATGGATACTTTTATAATAATATGTAAAAATATCAAATGGAAAGAAATGCTGTCTCTTGATTCTCAATCCCTTACCATAGAACTTGGAAAATATATGCAAGCACTTGGCTTGATTAATCAAGTAGATGGTATAGAAGAAAAAACAGAAGAGTTAGCAGATGGTCTTAGTGATCCTGTTTCTGTTGCAGGTGATGATGATATAGAAGTTAGTGGTAAACTTCCAATAGATCCATCAGATGATTTCTAATAGATTCTAAAAATAGTTTAGCAAGAAGAATAAATGTTAATTTCTTCTTGCTAAATGAGAATAATCATCATATTTCATTAAATTCGGTTTTGCTGGAAACTCAAGAGTATCTATATAGTGTCCAAGTAGATTAGAGAGTCCAGCTTTGTGCTTAGCTATTTCATTAAGTGAAAGAGTGATTTCTGTTAATGAAATATAGGGGCTAGAACTCCCAATTTTTACATAAATTATAACTACTCCGTTTTTAAATGATAATTCTGACCCAAGAGGAAATCCTCCTTCGCACGCTATAATTGCCTCAATAAGAAGTTGTGGTGATAAGCCTGATAAAACATCTTTTTTGGTGGGCACGGATCCTGTTTTAAAATCAATAATTGCCAATGTACCGTCCTGGTCAAGTTCTACTCTATCGGCAATAGCTTTTAGTGTAATATTTTTTCCCTTTATGTTTAGAGTGGTATGCCCTTCAATTTCGCTATAAATTTTAATAGCACTTTCACGTCTATCTTCATCAAATTTAATAAGTTCATCAGCAAGAGCCGTGATCTTTATTTTCCATAACTTTTTGCTATAGTCTGGAATGGTACTGTCTGCAAGTATAGATTCTGCAATAGATATAACCTGTAGAGATTTATTAACATTTTGGGAATTATAATGTTTTGTATATTGTTCGACAACTAGGTGAAAGAAATTACCAAATTCAGCTAAATTAGGACGTTCGTCTATTTCATCAATTTTGCGTAATTTGAGTATTTTTTTAGCATAGAAATTATAAGGGGACCTAATTAAAGTTTCAATATCGGTGGCATATAATGTATCTGGAAAGCTTTCGCTTTTTGCACTTATTTCTGGCAATATTGGCTCGTATTGATCAAAAACTGGTTTTGCCACTATTGTTTCTAAATCTTTACCCAAAATATGTTTTAGATTTAGAATAAATGGTGAAGGGAGGGTTAGTTTGTTTGTGCCTTGTTTTTTTGCTCTAGTAATAAGTACTTGTCGATTTTGAATGTTCATATAAAAATCGTACAAGGCTTTATCGAAGTTAATTTGTCTTTTATCTAAACCAAGCATTATTTGCATTTTTTTGCTAAGCCAAGGATTGTTTTGCGCGATATTTGGATAATTACCTTCGTTTAGGTCTGTTATTATCGTTAGATCATAGTTGATAAATCCTGAGGAACTAGGCTGGCAGATGATAATTTGTTGTTCATGATTTGGTGGGAATAATCTGCCTCCATCAATAATTTGACGCAAGATCTCTGGAAAATCACCTATATTATTAATTTCTAAAGTATGTTTTAGCCTAACAATTTCGCTAATTAAGGATATAGTACCCTGGCTATTTTGCCAAATTGTAGGTACAAGTTTTTCAACTACTTTGATTACATTTTTAAATACCAAATTAAATTGATTTGACCTAGTGCGAAAAGCAAGTGCATTAGTAATAGTCCTAAAATACTTTAATAATTCTTGCCCTCCATGAATTTCTAAAATAGATAAAATGGTTTCTAAATTAGACGCAAACTTATTATTTTTTCTGATTATATTTTTTAATTTTTGTGAATGAATTGAATTAATCATTGGATGTGCGAGGAAGGTAAAAAACCTTTTTAAATCAAAATCGCTGCATAAAAGTTCGGCAACAATTAATATTAAAGATATAGAATGTTGGTTGAAGATATTGTCACCAAATTGGTCTTTATACCCTAATGAATATTTTTCTAAAAATAGCTGGTATTGCTCTTTAGAATATTGATTATGAGTAATTAATGCAATTCTACTTGTTGGAGTTTGGCTCAATTCAGATGCGCATCTGAGGGCTATATATTCAGCTTCATGGGCAATGTTTTCAAACTCAACGTACTTTAACTCTACTACCAAAGGCATCTGCTTTGTCGCTACGGTACTCAGATCCTCACGTACATTAAGTACGCTCTGGTCTTGCGCTCCGTGGGCTCCTAGCATTTGCTCTTTGGTAGCGAGTTTTGAAAAAAGTCTATTATTGGTGAGAGTGTTTAGATCAAATTCTGGCTGGGCTATAAACAGACAATTGTCTAGCCTGAGTGCGGTTTTTATAAATTCAGAAGTCATCAAATTATTACTAACTATACCGGCAAGGATAAGAATTTCTGATTTATCTTTACTCAACCTTTGAATTTCAGAGTCAAACATCAACTTTTGGTATGATGCACGAGTCATTTTTTTCATAGATTGAATTTTTATTTGCCAATTACCAAAAGCAAAAGAAAGGAAATCGTGTATTTTATGCCAATGCTCAGGTTGATCAAGAATTGGTAATTGTTTTATTTCTTCAAGTTTTATATCATTTGCTTCTAGTTCAAAAAACAGATTTGCTAAAGACGGACTAAGGCGAAGGCTTTGTACTAAATTATAACCTAATGTTTTGTACTCGCTAATAGTGCTAGCCAGAGTGATTTTTTCTTCAAGGCGACTTATGCTGCCAATTTGTTCTGATGGTATTTTGAAAATCTCTTCACTTTCAGCAACTAGTTCACTAATGGGAATGATTTTTGGCAGTATACAAGTACCAAGCTTAGTTACTAAGATTTTTTGCAATTCGCTGCATGCAAGGCCTGTTGGCAAGAGAATTTTAAGCTTAGTGAAATCATTAGCTGAATTATTTATAGCTATTTGAGCTACGTTTTCAAGAAATGTAAATTTAGAACTGGATTGAAAAGCTGTCATTGAAATAACATAAAATAGCTATAATAAACAATCTTTACAAAAACTGCTATAGCAAGGGTTAGGCTTAAATTAATTCTACAAAACCCAGCAAACACTATAATAAACTTACCAAAAAAAGGTACTGCGCTAAGTACTAAAAATAAAAATAAATAGTTGGAACGACGAATTTGTTCAATTTTATTTTGTGACGATGACGCTTCCTCACTTGCGAGGGGTGCTAATATTTTATGGCATATTATACCAAGCAGGTAATTTATACAGGAGGCAATAGAAAATGAGACCGTGGTAACCGCGATAATTATGTATGGATTATATGAATTAAAGACTTTCATTGAATAAATAACGAGTTCCGAAGACGGGTTAATAGCAAGGTTGCTTACTAAGGTATCAGTGAAAAGTAATAAGTATATTTCGGTAAGATTCATATATCATAATATTGGTAAAATGGGGTTAGCCTATTGCCATGCTGAGCTGGACTCCGCCTCTCAAAGATCCCAAATCCAGCTCAAGATGGCATTGTTACTATTTAATTTTATATATAACATATCAATATATAGCAATTTATCCTACGATATTTAGCAATATACCATGCTAAAATACTTGCAACTTCGCCAATCTAGGGCTAATTTAGATGGTGATTAATAATTAAATAAAATTTTTGAGGAAAAATGTTGAATATCTCTTTTGAAGGCAAGGATTTATACGAAAATGAAGCTATAGCGGTCTTAATCAATGATCAGTTAAAAATAGATAATGAGACAATGGCGATTGATCAAAAATACCATGGAATTATTTCTAAGACTATTATTGATAAGAATAGGTTTGAAGGCAAAGCAGGGCAAGCTATTTCTTTAACAGCTGTGGATAAAGATGGTAAAATCAAACACCTAATCATTATAGGGATAGGAAACGAATCTAGTGTTTCTGAATATCAAATCGAAGAGCTGGGTGGACGGATATATTCTAAAGCCGAAGACCTTAAAGCTTCTTCTGTTGGATTTAAAGCAGCTGGTCGAATCGGCAATTTTAGTGTAGAGCAAGTCACATCGCTTCTTGCAAGTGGAGCACTACTTGCTGCATATAAATTTGATAAATATTTCACTAAAAAAACACAGCAAGAAAAATTTGTAACAAAAGATTTTAACCTAATTGTCCCTGATGTGGAGGTTGCTTACCATGCTTTTGAGCCTTTAAAGGCTGTAGCTATGGCGGTTTATTTCGCACGTGATTTGGTTAGTGAAGTCCCAAATATCTTGTATCCAGAAAGCTATGCCGAGCGGATCGTAGAAAAACTTGAACCACTTGGAATTGATATAGAAGTTCTTGGAGAGAGAGAGATGAAAGATTTAGAAATGGGAGCTTTACTTGGTGTTGGACAAGGGTCTCATAATGAATCTAAGTTGGTGGTAATGAGATATAATGGTGGGCCGTCTGATCAAAAACCAGTCAGTTTCGTGGGTAAAGGCGTAACGTTTGATACTGGGGGTATTTCGATAAAACCATCTCTTGGTATGAGCGATATGAAGCATGATATGGGTGGATCAGCTGCGGTAGTTGGTGTAATGAAAGCTCTTGCCTTGCGTAGTGCAAAAGTTAACGCTATAGGTATAGTTGGTCTAGTTGAGAATATGCCAGGTGGCGGCGCACAAAGACCGGGAGATGTGGTAAAAACCATGTCTGGTCAAACAGCTGAGGTGTTAGACACTGATGCGGAAGGAAGGCTGGTGTTATGTGATTGTGTTACTTATTTGCAAGAAAAATTTGAACCAGATTGCGTGATTGACCTTGCCACATTGACTGGAGCAATTGTTGTTTCGCTGGGTCGTACTTATGCTGGAATATTTGCCAATGATGATGAGCTAGCTCAGAAGCTTACTGAGTCATCTCTTAAAACTAATGAAAAATTGTGGAGAATGCCGCTTCATAAAGATTATGATGATATGATAAAATCTTCTGTTGCAGATGTTGCAAATCTTGGTAGCGAAAAAGGTATGGCTGGAAGTGCAACAGCTGCTCACTTTATCGCTCGCTTTATTAAAAATGGAGTTAAATGGGCCCATCTTGATATTGCCGGTACTGCTTGGGATAAGGCTGGTAAAAATCCAATATGCCCGAAAGGAGCAGTAGGTTTTGGTGTAAGGTTACTCAATAAGTTTGTATGGGATAACTATGAGTCAAAATAAAAATCCGCGTATTTTTGTTGTTGGTAATGAAAAAGGTGGTGCAGGTAAAACAACTTGCTCAATGCATTTGATTATTGGTTTACTTGATAGAGGTTATAATGTTGCTAGTATTGATGTAGATTCCAGGCAACATTCTCTCACGTCTTATATTAATAATCGTGAGAGTTATAATCAGCAAAATATAGATCATAAAGTTGATATGCCAATGCATTTTCATCTAAACGAAGTAGTTAATAATTCGATTGAAGAAAAGGATAGGCAAGAAAAGCTGCAATTCGAACAAGTGTTTGGTGCTGCAAAAACCCATGCTGATTATATTGTGATTGATACACCTGGAAGTCATACAAATTTATCAAGGATAGCTCACTCATACGCCGATACGGTTATTACTCCAGTTAATGATAGTTTTGTTGACTTAGATGTAATAGCAAAAATAAATGGAGATAATTTTGATGTCTCGAAACCTTCTATATATAGCCAAATGCTTTGGGAGCAAAAAATGGAGCGCGCTTCAAGAGATCAAGGATCAATTGAATGGATTGTAGTGCGAAATCGCCTTAGTAACATAGATGCCCAGAATAAGCGCAATGTTTCTTCTGCGCTCGAAAAGTTAGCCAAGCGTGTGTCTTTCAGAGTTTTGCCGGGTTTTAGTGAACGTGTTATATTTAGAGAATTATTTCCTTTTGGACTTACTTTGCTTGACTTGAAAAAAGCTAATTTCAACAAATCTTTTAGCTTATCACATGTGGCAGCTCGTCAGGAATTGCGGGATTTTTTGGATAGCTTAGGTGTCAAATAAAAATCGGAATTTTGCTTGAAAGAGTTATTCTGAACTTTCTTGGGCTTATGGCCGCGTCCTTGGCTCATGAGATAGTCTAGGGCCAAGAGGGCAGCATGGTTTCACCAAATCAAGTTCAGCATGCAAGTAAAAAGGAGATGCCGGCTCAAACTAGTCGTGATTTAAGATTTAACTCTCTAATTTATAAAACCATATTATGACTTTGTATATTTTAATAATAGTAGCTACAATTTTGGGTCTAGGACTTGTCTATTCTTTTTATAAAAATGCACGACTTAGTATTCAACTCGATTTTCTTAAGCAGCTATCTCAAGAGGAGCAGAATAAAAATAATTTACTGGAAGTCCAAAAGATCGAATATATCAAAAGAATAGAGCAATTATTATCGCAGACAAAGTATCAAGAGAGCTTAATTAATGAATTCAATAAAATAAAAGCTGATTCAAATGATGCAACTAAAGCGGCACTTTTTGAACTAGGCAACCAGCTATCAAAACAATTAATCGAAATTCATAAAAAGGAAAATCAGGAAGCTAGAGAGTTTTCAGAGAAAAGCATCAAAGAAACATCATCTAGATTTAACGCTGAGTTTGAAAGAATAGTTAGTATGGTTGGGTCGCTTAGTAAAGAAGTTTCTTTGTCTAAAGATACTGTGGATATAATAAAGAATTCTTTGCTATCTCCATCTGGTGCTGGCAGTCTTGCTGAAATTACTCTAGAGAATATTCTAAAGGCTTCTGGTCTTAGAACAGGGCTGGATTTTATTATGCAATATAGCGCTGTTGATGAAGAGCATAGCTCCTTTAGACCAGATGCAGTAGTTTTTCTGCCAAGTAATAAGTTGATGGTTGTGGATGCAAAGGCTTCAAAGTTCCTAGTGGAAGACCAGGATGACCTAAAAAACCTTGCTAGGACAATGAATAATCATTTAAAGTCGTTGTCTGGTAAAAGCTATGCGGATGTTGTTAGGAAGAATATAGAGAACAAAGGATATTCGCTGGCAAACATAGTTACTTTGATGTTTCTACCATCTGAGCATGCGATTGAAAAGTTGATAGATGCCGATAGCGATTTTATGAATAAGGCCTGGAAAGCTAATATTTTTCCTGTAGGGCCAGCTGGACTTATGAACATGTTGTCATTTGCAAAATTCCAGATATCAGAGCAAATGATGATGCATAACCACTTGCAGATAATTGAAGAGATAAAGAAACTTATGTCCTCTGTTGGTCTTATGGCTGAGCATTCTTCGAAGCTAGGTAATAGCATTTCCAGTGCAGTCACTCATTACGACAAATTTGCTGCTTCGTTTAATCGTAATTTTCTTTCAAAGGCTAGAAAACTTAATAAAATGGGTATAGACGGTGGGCTTAAAAAAGATCAAGAATCTCTGCAGCGCATACAAGTATTTGTTACAAAATCTGAATTAATTGAAATTGAAACGGAAGCAGAGATAGAAGTAAAAGAGTTAACCACTGATTTACCTGATAATCAAACTGCATGAAATAAACTTAATTTGTTTTTATACCAAACTTATGTATATAACCTTAGGTTGCAAAAACTGAAGCTTACTAATTAGTTCTGGGTAACTTTAGAGCTTTTTGATCGTGGAGTTCGAAAACTGTTAACAACAGCTACAATAACCTTTAAGAATAAATCTTCCTCTGAACATCGCTATCATCTCCTCGGTCTTAAGATCCTGTTAG
>NZ_JARJFB010000005.1:0-25217 GCF_034554655.1 Candidatus Megaera venefica | reverse complement strand
AAAAAATGAATGTGCGGTGATTTATTTTTGAAATTCTTGAAATTATATCAAAAATTTAGAGTTTTGACGGAGAGACTTTTTAATTACACTAGCTTTATAATAAATCAAATAATCGATAGAATATCTTCCCGGACCGTAGAAAACTATTGTCGCAAGCAAAATTGCCCAATATAAATGCTCAACCAAATCAAGATATGTAAATTGAATAACAGCTGTCATACAAATCAAAGGCACAGCTGCAAGCCTTGTCATAAAGCCCAGGACTATGAAGAATGGCATCGTAAGCTCAGTTGCTGTTGATAATAATACAGCAACCTCAACGGGAATAATCGGTACTTTATATTCATATTGAAATAAATAAATAGTTGTTTGCCAACTACTTATTTTTGTAAGACCTGAGTACCAAAAAATTCTGGCCATCCATACTCTGATAAACAATACAAGCAGTGAGAATAAGTATTTATCTGAGAACCTAATTGCAGCAATATAACATCTTCCAACTAAGCTATCTTGTATTTTATTAATCAACTGTATCATAAGGTTAATTTTACAATCATCTCTTTTACAAATAACAACCTAATTATCGTGGAAATTTTTGTCTCTATATCATCGCCAACACTAATTTGTTCAAGTGCTTGCCCTAAGGTTATTCCATTTTTAAGCGCAAACAAGACCAGCCACTGCTCCTTTTCAAGAAATAAGGTCTCTATTCTACCATGAACCCTGCATATAAGAACAAAACATTCTTTATGGCTTATATCAATTTTTTCACTATCTGGCTCATCTAGCAAGCACTGTATTTTAGCAAGTGCCCAACTTGATCTCAGAAAAAATACTGAGCGGTTAAATTCGAATATCACAGCTTCCGGATCACTACTCATAGATTCATTAAACTTCTCGGTACTAATAGCTTTCTGATTTATAGCTTCATAACTCCTTGATCTTAACCATTCAATCTTTGCATAATCAGGCAAGTAATCTAGATGTTTTATCGATGGAAATTTCTCTAGAAAATCTGGAAAACTTTTACCAAAACCACTAATATTTGCTCTATCAGTTAGGTTTGCAAATTCATGCCCATAAGCTAATGCCACGCCACGCGCGCAATCAGATCCGATAAGCCGCCAAACGCCAGGATAAGTTATTTCCAAAGCAGTTACAAAATTTTCGAATATAGTATCCTGGTGCACACCAAGCCGCTGCTTAGCTGTAATAGAGCCGTTTGCTTTGATAAAATCAAGCTTACCCAGGCCACCAAAAATTGATTTAAGCAAGCTTTCTTGTATCATTTCTAAACTAGGCATATGTCTTTTTCTCTTGGGCTTGGGTCATATAATAATCAATCTTTGCAGCTTCATCTAATAACACCTCGAGTGCTGGAATATTAATGTCCCACTCTACCATAGTTGGCAATATTCCAAATTTCTTTAACGCGAATTCAAATAACTGCCACACTTCATCACATACCAAATTGTCATGTGAATCAATGTAGAGTGACTCATTATCTAGTATTTTTTTCTGAGAATGACCTGAAACATGCATTTCTCCAACAAAAGGTGGATTAATTGCATCAATATAATCTCTTGGTGACCAACCATTGTTTAAGCCAGAAATATAAACATTATTAACATCTAGTAAAATTCCAGCACCAGTTTTTTGCATCAATGTATTTAAAAACTCTGGCTCTGAATACGTTGAATTTATATATTCAAAATAGGTTGATGGATTCTCAAGCAATATTTTTCTTTGTAATTTATCTTGAACAAAGGAAATGTTATCCGCAAAAATATCAAGGGACTCCTTGTTAAAAGGTGTTGGCAATAAATCAGGTAAAAATTTATTAGAAACGGTATTCCATGATAAATGATCAGAGATAAGGAAAGGGTCTATTATATCTATCAGCCCCTTGACTAATGCTATATGTCCATCATCAATTCCATTTACTGAACCAAGAGACATACCAATTCCATGCAAACTTACTGGATAGCGCTCTCTTATTTTATATAAATACTCAAAATCAGGACCGCCTAGTGAATAGAAATTTTCGCTATGTACTTCCACCCAACCTATTGAGACAGATTGCTGCTCAGAAAATTGCACTAAATGAGGATACCTAAGCCCAATTCCAACTGGATTAGGCTCTTTATCAAACTCTGTTATCGAATATATTGGCTTTGAACGAGGTCTATTTATTGGCATATGTCCTGGCTTGAATTCTGCTAACTTTGATTGAATACAAAAGGATGGCTTAGATACTCAAATTTTAGGGCTACTTAACTTGAACTATAGGTAAGAGATAATAGTAAGCAACATTGAATTAGGTGATTAAATACCGTAGTTATGAACAGAACGCGCAATAAAAAAATGGAGCCTGACTTGATTCAGGAAGACGGTGCATGTAGCACATTCTCCAGGTATAAAAACTGCTCTATCCCTTATCCATAGTTTATGGTTACTTAGCTTTACCCATTGGGCAAGGTAAAAAAGAAGTTATCAAATTTAGCGACCTACACTTCCTAAATCCCTTGCCAAAACTCTTTTGTATTATTCAGCAGCGTCCTCAATCACGAGTTTAGCTTTAATTTCATCAGAAATGCCACTCATGTCGCCTTTGTTGATTTTATCACATTCACCTTTTGGAACCATAATCCAAGCTTCTGGATCGCCAGCTTTATTGTGACCAGCACATGAGCCAGACTTACTAGCACAATCAGATTGATGCTCTAGAATTATGCTTTTTCCTTCAGAATCAACAGCTTTACATTTTTCCATTCCTTCTGGAGCATCAGCTGCTTGCGCACTAGTGAATGAAAGAGCAGCTACTGCAAATGCTGTAGCAAGTAATTTTGATTTATCCATAACTTTTACCCTTGTTTTTTGATGAACTAGTTAAAAATTAACCCGGAACTTAGTTTACACAAAAATTCCGGGTCTATAAATCAACACCAACTAGCATTTATAATGAGAATTGGTGTTGTAGTATAACTCTATTAAATTCTAAATAGAATTACTTTGAAGCAGCTTCAACTTCAGCTTTAACTTCATCAGAAAGACCACTCATGTCGCCTTTCATCACTTTCTCACACTCACCTTTTGGAACCATAACTTCAGTGTGTTTAGCACCAACTTTACATTTTTCCATTCCCTCTGTAACATCAGCTGCTTGCGCACTAGTGAATGAAAGAGCAGCTACTGCAAATGCTGTAGCAAGTAATCTTGATTTAATCATGTTTTTTACCACTATTCTTCGATAAATTAATTTGACAAAGCCACCCGACCTTGTGCAGTGTCAAATATTAAATCAATATTGGATTTGTAGATACAGTTTTTTCTTATCAATTCGTAACATTTTCAAGAGCATTCACAAAATTGTGTATTTTTAACACACAATACCTTAATACTCATTCTCAATTTAAACTGAAAATGTCATTATTGGGCTATTACAACACGATCATGACCAGCAAGATCCTTTTTCGTTAATATGTCAGTAAAACCACATTCCCTTAAAATATCTAAAACTTTATCACGTTGTTTATATCCTATTTCAAAAAGTAGCTTACCTCCATCTTTTAAATAAGACGAAGCAGAATTAATTATTGTTTTATAAGCAGCCAAACCATTATCGTTTGCATAAAGAGCAAGTTTGGGTTCAAAAAGACGTGTCCCTGTAGCTACAGAGTTCTCATTATAATCTATATAAGGAGGATTACTGACAATGTAATCGTACCTACCTTCTCCAACATTACTAAACCAATCACTCTGTATAAATTTTATTTTCTCATTAACCTTATAATTATAAGAGTTAATCTTGGCAATTTTTAGAGCCTCTGAGCTTATATCTACAGCAAAGATCTCAGCTCTCAATATTTCGCTTGCTATACTAACTGATATTGCGCCACTACCTGTGCCAAGCTCTAAGATTTTTATATTTTTATCTAAATGATGAATGTTATAATCCTCTATAATACTATCAACAAGCAACTCTGTCTCTGGTCTAGGTATTAGCACACTCTTATCAACAACGAAATCTCTACCGTAGAACTCTTGTTTGCCCATAATGTATGCTATTGGTTCCATCGAAACCCTTCTATCTACTAATCTCAAGAACTCCTTCTCTTCTAGCGCAGATAGTACATTATCATATCTAACCAAAAGCTGCTCATATGACAATGACAACACCTTGCAAAGTATGACCCTAGCATCAAGATTAGGAGTAGAACTATTTTGGCATTTTCCTGCCGCTAGGATTAAGGCCTGTTTAATTTCCATGTTAGACAAACCATATAAATGCAAATTGTATTATAGTATAACGCATGCTCTAATCCTTAGATTACAAAAGGATTGGGTGTTTCAATTTCTTAGCATCCTGATGAGATCCATTGCTTGCATCATTTTTTCCATCTTTCCAGAAAGATGGGTTTTTTCTCTTTCTTCTTTAGTTCTACTTTTTTCACGAGACATAATTATAATACTCTAGAACCTCCAAGTTCTAACGATTACTTATTAATCAAGCTTTATATCAAAAAACCTAGGATAGCATCTAAATCAAACGGATGCAATTAGAAATTGCACCTCCTTTAACGACCCTTTAACTCCATAATTTTTTTCAGTCTCTAAATAAAACAAAGGGCAATTAGTATTTTAGTTGTAGCAAACATTATAAGTTAATAATCTACTCGCAAAAAATATAAACCTTCCGCTGGCGCTGTTGGCCCGGCAGCTCTCCTGTCTTTTGCTTCTAAAATTTCTTTAATTTTTTCTTCTGACCAATTCCCTTTACCCACCATTAATAGACTTCCTACAATATTTCTTACCATATGATGTAAAAACGATAGAGCTGAAATATGTATCTCTATGAACTCTTCATGTTTTATAATTTCTATTTTATCAACCGTTTTCATTGGTGACTTCGCCTGACATTCGCTTGCTCTGAATGAACTAAAATCATGACGACCCAAAAGATATTTCGAAGCTCTCTGCATCGCCCCAATATCAAGAATATCTTTAACCCAACATACTAAACCCTTGTTCACTATATTTATATGTTTACGATTTAATATTTTATAAACGTAATGCCTGGATTTTGCTGAAAATCGTGCATTGAATTCTGGACCCACCAATTGGGCATCCACAACCCCAATAGTATGAGCAAAACAAAAATGATTAATTGAATGCATCAATCTCTTAGGCTCAAGGTTCTTGGAAAGATCAAAATGAGCAACCTGACCATAAGCGTTAACCCCTGCATCAGTTCTACCAGCAACACTAAGCAACACTCTCTCTTTACTAAAGGCGTAAATAGCATCCTCGATAATTTGTTGGAGCGACAAACCATCTTTTTGCCTTTGCCAACCACAATAACCAGCTCCAAGATACTCAAGTGTAATCCTGTATCTATATAAAGCGTTTTCCATTTTTATTTTGTAATAAGTATATTGTGAAAAAAATGCACTCCCAAGGAGGGAAAGCAGTATTGTTAATAATCAGCAGTGTTTTTGCAAAAATTTGTCATGGCGAGAAATACGCTTGGCAACGTGACAAAGTCATCCTGAACTTGATTCAGGATCTCATAAGACAGAAAAATCAAGTTCAGGAGACGACAGTTGTTGTTCTGGCCACGCCGTTTCGACTCCTAGCCGTAACATTTTATGCACCTAATTCAACGTATAATTATTACCCACCAGAATTATGATTACCTGAACCACTAAGGAAACTGATCATTTTCTTCGACCTTGTCGGATGCTTCAATTTACGCAAAGCCTTAGCTTCTATCTGACGTATACGCTCCCGAGTCACATTAAATTGTTGACCCACTTCTTCTAGTGTATGATCAGTATGAACTCCTATGCCAAACCTCATGCGCAATACCCTTTCTTCTCTTGGAGTAAGAGTCGAAAGAATCCTAGTTGTAGTTTCACGCAAATTCGACTGGAAAGCAGCTTCACTTGGTAAAATTGCATTTTTATCCTCGATAAAGTCCCCAAGGAAACTCCCATCCTCATCACCCACCGGGTTTTCAAGACTCACCGGCTCTTTGGCAATTTTCATAACTTTACGAACTCTATCAATAGGCATAGAAAGTCTTGCCGCAATTTCTGCTGGAGTTGGTTCATACCCAAGCTCGCCAAGCATTTGCCTAGATGTACGGATAATTTTGTTAATAGTCTCAATCATATGAACAGGAATACGAATTGTTCTAGCCTGATCAGCAATTGACCTAGTGATAGCCTGACGTATCCACCAAGTGGCATAAGTAGAAAATTTAAAACCTCTACTGTACTCAAATTTATCTACCGCTTTCATCAAGCCAATATTACCTTCCTGTATTAGATCAAGGAATTGCAGACCTCTGTTAGCATATTTTTTTGCAATTGAGATAACTAAACGTAAATTAGCTTCTATCATCTCTTTCTTTGCTCGGGACGCCTGTCTATCACCTTTCTGAATCGCCCCGACTATCCTTTTAAATTCTCCAATAGATAAACCTATCTCTTGCTCAACAGTCCTAAATTCTTCAATTATTTTACCAACTGTATCAAATTCCTGAGCTAAAAAATTCTTCCAAGCAACTTCTTTTTTGGATTGAATTTTATTTAGCCATTCCTGCCCATAATCTGAACCATTAAATTCTTTTAAGAAAATTTGACGGCTAATTTTATACTTCTCTGCAAGCTTCAAAAGTTTCACTTCTCTAATTACAAGATTTTTATTAACCTCATAAACTTCAGATAAAATTTCCTCAATACGCTTATTATTAAAATGCAAAGAAGAAACTTCCTTTACCAATGAACTTAGCAACTTACCATAACTCTTATTACTCTTAAGCGAATCAGGTTTCAGCTTTTCAGAAACATGCTTTTTAGTTTCAACTAATATTGCATCGCATAGCTTTGCAATACTTTCCATCTTATCAGTAATTGAGGGAAGGAGCTCAGTTTCCATCGCAGAAATTGACAAAGTAGAAGACTCTTCTTCATCTAAACCAGCTTTTGCACTATCGGTTCCACTATCTTCATCTTCATCCTCTGCCTCTTCATCCTCAACTATCAGAGAATCATCATTACCTATATTTGCTTCAAGATCTATCAAATCCCTAAGCATAATTTTTTCGTTTACAAGGTCTTCAAACAATTTGATAAAACGTTTTATAGCTAATGGACTTTCGCACAAAGAGTTTAGCATCAACTCCTTTCCTTCATCTATTCTCTTGGCAATTTCAATTTCATTTTCACGAGACAACAATTCAACTCCGCCCATATCCCTTAAATATAAACGAACCGGATCATCTGTGGATCCTAAATCTTCTTCCTCACTCTCTTCTTCACTATCTGCTATTCTATTGAAGACAGTGAGCTCTTCATTAACGTTGATATCGAGTTTTATATCCTCGTCATCTTCTTCAATAATGTCAATTCCCGCTTCCGAGAACTTTGAAATTGCATTCTCGAGTTCATCTACAGAAAGCTTCTTACTTGCTGGAATAGATTTATTTAGTTCGTCATAGGTGACAAATCCTTTCTTTTTACCTGTAGACACTAAGCTATCAAGACTTTTGCCTTTCTCTTCTTTAGTGATATTTTCCTTCTTTTCTTTTTGCATAGGTTCTCAAATTCAGGTTAATTTATAAATTTCTCGCTTAGTTGAATCAATTCCTTAGAAATTTTTTGGATCTCCTTCAAATACGAAAAAGACTTAGACTGGGCATCGTCAAATCCACCTTTTGATACCTCAACATATTCTTGTTTTAATAACAACAAATAATGCTTTTTGCACAGCAATTCAAAAGCCAATTTTTGATCAATATCTGTTTTATTAAAAAAACTAGTATCTAAAAACAAATTATTAGGGCCAGATAATACTAAATAAGTATTATAAAATCTACTATTTTTTACTTCTTCTTCTAATGTAATATTTCTACATTCAGCACCAATATTTATAAACTCCACGACCCACTCTTTAAAGTCATTTAGCTCTTGGTCTACAAGCCTTAAATCTTCTGCCGCACCCAGAACAACTTGAGGAAACTTTACCATAAAAGCACATATTGCAAATTCTGAGAACTCTATTTCAGAATACTTCTTTGAAATATAAAGTTCACTAGGAATAGACGATTTTTTGTATTCCATGGAAGATTTTTTTCTTATAAGATTAGTCCAGATCATATCTTTGAAATAACGTCTGAAATTTGCTCTAAGTGTATTGTCTTTGACAAGAGAGCTATAACCATCCAGCACCTTCTCTAAACTAGCCCTAGATTCCGCCGTTTTAAAATTCTTGCCTAGAAATTCCTTTTTCCAAATCATTTCAGACAAGCCAATTCTATCGTTCAAAACCTTTTGGAATGAGGCTTTGCCACCTGATTTTATTAAATCATCTGGATCAAGCGAAGCAGGTAGTTGAATAAATGATACAGATTTATCAGCAGTAATACTCGGCATTACTAAATCTATTATTTTGCTACTAGCTCTTATCCCAGCATTATCACCGTCTAAACACGCTATAATCTCGTCACTTGTTCGCCAAAGTCTCTGTATATGATTTTGAGTAACAGCCGTCCCAAGACACGCGACCGCCTGTTTAAAGCCAGCCTGGTGTAATGCAATAACATCCATATAACCCTCAACAAGGATAGAGTAATTGTCTTTGTACGCATGGCTTGTAGCTAAATTCTCTCCGTACATCGTTTCAGATTTTTTAAATACTACCGTCTCAGGAGAATTAATATATTTAGGCATTGCATCACCAATTGCCCTACCACCAAAGGCTACCATTTTGTTATAACTATTTCTTATAGGGAACATAATGCGTTTATTAAAAACTTCATATATTCTACCGTCTTCTTTTTTGCCAAAAAGCCCAGACTTTAACAAATCTTTAAGTGGTATTGATTTTTTTTCAAAAAATCTTTCAAGTTCACCACCACCTGGTGCATAACCTATAGCAAAATCATTTATAGTGCTGTCCTCTATCCCTCTTTTGCCAAGATAATCTCTTACTTCAAGACTAAGATTACTAACAAAAAACTGCGCCGCAAGTTCAAGTATGTTGTATATCTGATCAGCTTCTTCATAAGCTCTTTCCTGCAATGGTGATAATTTTGGCAGCTCTATACCATTTTCTTCTGCTATTTTTATTGCCGAGTCTTTATAGCTAATACCATAAGTTTCCGAAACAAAACGAATTACGTCCCCATGAGCACCACAACCAAAACAATGGTAGAACTTTTTTATGTCGTTAACTGTAAATGAGGGAGTTTTTTCATCGTGGAACGGGCACACACCGAGATATTCGTTACCTTTTTTTGTAAGCAAAATTCTCAAGCGCACTATATCCGATATACGAACAGCGTCTCTTAGGTGATTATAAAATTCTAACGGAAGCCTCATTGTCTTAACTAATTTAAATGATGCTTAGGACTCGGTATCACAAATCCTATACCATAAGACTAAGAAGAAAAGTTACCAAAGCATATGTTATAGGGATAGAAAAGTTATCATTAACTTTAATTTGATCCGAAAAAAATTCAACTATAGTCGTCGCCAATGAACTAACCAAAATAATAAAAAAACTAGTGCTATAGCCAACAATAAAATATGTCATAACACTAATTAGCACTGAAGATATAAAAAATGATACTGAGCCCACGTAAGATTTACCGTTAAACAAAGGGGATCCATATTTCATGCCTATAATAGCCGCAAAGCAATCGGCAACTATCAACACTAACCATGAAGTAATCGCTAATCCTTTCGAAAAAAGCAAACAACTAGTTAAAAGCCCTAGAGCCATATAGCTTGCTCCACTTAAGACAAATTGACCACTTTCTTCGTCTTCTCGCAAAAATTTCCCAAAAATATTTTTTATAAGCTCTTTAATTTTTGGATTGTAATGCCTAGATATATCAAGATAGAGTGTTATACCAGTAACGACCGTAATAATAATAGCCATTATTATTTTAGACGTGAATAAATAAGCTATAGGAAAAATTAGGCTACATAGATGAAAAACTTTGCGCTGGATTTCGAAATTTAACTCTGTGTTATACATAATGGAATTTCAAAGCGAGTTTGACAAAATATATGGGTACAAATATACTCTGAAATCTTAACATAAACAAGAACTAATAGCTATGGACAAATTTCCAATTACCAGAAAAGGGTATGAAAAACTGGAGCAAGAAATAAAGCAACTCAAACATGTGGAACGCCCAGCTGTAATTGAAGCCATATCTACCGCGAGAGAGTTTGGTGATCTATCTGAGAACGCCGAATACCATGCCGCTAGGGATAAGCAGAGTTTCATTGAGGGCAGAATCCTCGACTTAGAAGATAAGTTTTCTAGGGCTGAAATAATTGACACATCAAAACTAAAAGCAGATAGCGTAAAATTTGGAGCAACAGTAAAGTTGATCGATGACGACACCAGGGAAAAATCTACTTATCACATTACCGGTGAATACGAAGCTGACATTGCAAAGAGTCGTATTTCAACTAAGTCTCCTCTTGCTAAAGCTTTAATAGGAAAATCTGTGGGGGATATTGTGGAAGTATCTACTCCAAAAGGTGATAAAGCCTTTGAAATACTGGAGATTAGCTTTGCTGATCTTGACTAATAGTAGATTTTTATTTAAAGTCTACGTAAACTTGTGTTACAATCTTAGCAATTAAATATAATACCAAGGTACGCCATGTCAAATATAACAAACTTACCATCTGTTAGCTCAGAAGCTAGTTTTAGTATGTACTTACGCGAAATTAATAACATTCCTTCTCTGACGAAGGAAGAAGAATTTCTGCTGGCAAAAGCCTATCTTGAAAAGCAAGACCTTGAAGCTGCACATAAGCTAGTTACTAGCCATTTAAAGCTTGTGGCAAAAATAGCAATGAGATACAGAAATTATGGATTACCTATAACTGAATTAGTTTCCGAAGGTAATATCGGGCTAATGCAGGCAGTAAAAAAATATGATCCAGACCTTGGGTATAGATTATCAACATATTCAATGTGGTGGATCAAAGCATCGATCCAGGAATATGTCCTTAAATCTTGGTCTTTAGTTAAAATAGGTACTACCTCTGCACAGAAAAAACTTTTCTTTAGTCTAAGTAAGGTTAAGCATAAAATTACTAACATGTATTCAAGATCAGTTAACGAGGGAGACCACCAGGCAATAGCTGATGAACTTGGTGTCACTGTCCGAGAAGTAAATGAAATGAGCCAACGGCTTTCTGGACCAGACTTGTCTTTGAATTATACCGTAAATAATGATAGCGATAATTCTGGTAGCGAAATGCTTGATCTGCTTCCAGAAGCCAAACCTTCCCAGGAAGATACGCTTTCTCGTAGACAAATTTTGGTAAACAAGACACAAATTTTATCAGAAGCCTTGCGCGAACTAAACGAACGGGAAGTACAAATTTTGACCGCAAGAAAACTTAATGATTCACCATCAACACTTGATACCTTAAGTTCTCAATATAATATTTCTAAGGAACGCGTTCGTCAAATTGAAACAAAAGCTTTTGAGAAAGTGCAGAATTACGTGCTAAATAGAATTTCTGACGACGGACAAATCAAAGCTCTTGGCTGCTAAGCGACAATCTTTTTTTCTTACTTCCATGGAATGTCGTAAGCAAGCCAGCAATAAAAACCATCAACGTAGCAATGAGAATATTCTCACTAAGCTCGGCCAGTCCAAATACAGCAAGTGCCAAGACTGATAAGATGGTATTACCGTATGGCATTATACTTAACAATTTGAAATGCCCCTTTTTAATGGCAAAGTCCCAAGCATAATAAGCAAGACTATGAGTTGTAATTCCCATTACCAGAAGAACAACCATTTCCCACATGCTAGGAATAACTGTTGTTTCAAAAGCAAAGTGCATCGTAGACGAAAATACCAAACCAACTAGGCAGTAAAGAGCAAATAATTCAGGAGATGGTTTGGCATATTTTTTTGAGATCACAATATAAATTGACCATAAAAGTGCGGACATAAAAGCACAAACATACCCAAAGATATATTCTGATTGAAATTGGTCAATTTTCATGTTTGAACCAATGAGGACTATACAACAAGCACAGAATGCTATTAAAGAAGCAAAAATATGTACCAGACCTATTTCTTCTCGCAAAAAAATAGCTGCCAAAATTGTCACGAGGATTGGCCAGGTACATACTATAAGATCTACTTGAATCGCAGGCGCATATTTAAATGCAAATATATAAAAAATGTCATTAGGTATGATACCAAATATCCCAGCTAAAACTAAATATTTTGGTCCGTTAAAGAGTTTTCCCCAGTTATTATTTACTGTATTTATAACAGAAGAAGCAATAAAACCACCCAAAAATATTCCCAACAAAACTTGAAATGAAGGAAGATTCTTTAGAAAGACAGCGCCCGAAGCGGACAAAGCCCAAATAAGTAGTGCTACTTGCCCTATAATCGTTGCCTTAATAGAAGGAACAGTTTTTAGAGTTTCCATGTATTCTAAACTCAATGATTTTGTAATGCCAAAGTCCCCAATGGTCGCGCATCAGCCACACAAAGCATTAATTAAGAATATATAGTATAGTAAAGAGTTTTATCAATTCAAATATATTAATAACGTTGTTTTATATATTATTTATATCCACTTTAACGACAACTTAAGTTATCATTTTGCTAATAGCTTAAGTAAGAATTAATAGGTTAGAGTATGAAAGGCATAGAAACGAGTAATATTTCTGGTTCTCAACAAGAAGAATCAGAGCTCCAAAAAGCTAACGACTTTAAAAAGAAATACTCTGGTGTTTTAAAAACAGTCGACTATATTTTGTCTGGTAAGGGACAAAAATTAATGGATGGGTTACTTGAAGACTATGCTCCATCAAACCCAAAACGTAAACCAGGTCTAAGTGTTGGTTCGGTTTTCAAAATAATCGGATTTGCTTTCCGAAACCCTAGAACAATAGGAAATCTAATTACCTTAGCTAGAAACTATACAGAAATTACAAATAATCAGACGTTCCAACAAGAAGTTCTTAAAAGCGATAATACTTGGAAATTTGTTCAAACTGTTGGTGAGCGTTTACCAAAAATAGGTAAAGTTTTGGCAAATATGAATTTCCCTGAGTTTAAAGAAAATTCTATCCTTGATACTAAATCTTTAACCAAACTAAGCACTATTCTTACTGATAGCGATTCACTTGCATCCTTAAAACAAATAGTTATTAATTTTAAAGATCCAGCTTCTAATCAAAATAAAAATATAAATCAAATTTTTGATTTAATGATTAAGTCTCCAGGATTTAAAACTTATATGCAGGAAAAAGGGGATTCTCTAACTGCTTATATAGTTAAAACGGCTAAATCGCAAATAGATAAGGATGAATCAGGTCACACCAAAACTCAGTTAAAGAAATATGGAATAGAGTTAAAAGATCTAGACAGTATAGCTCAAATTGTCCCCGTGTTACTTAATAATCCAGAATCATTAAAGAAATTTTATAATAGCTTTAATAATGGAGACTATACTACTTTGGCTAAAGATCTGCTCGAAATGTCTAAAAATAATCCTGCTGTAGGTAAGTATTTAGAGAGTAACAAAAATCTATTCGTGGGTGTTATCAATGCGTCCGTTGCAGCAACTCCTGGCATGAATGGTTACAATATAAAAGGAGAATTATATCCACTACTACCGCATCTTTTTCGTCATCCAGATACGATGATTAAAATTGTAGAAGATTATGAGAAAGGTAACTCCAAGGAAGCTACACAGAAGATTCTTGGGTTAATTGCTAAAGATGATGGACTTAAGCAATATTTTAAAGAAAATAGTAAAAACCTGCAGGACCTTATAACTTCTTCAGTTACGCAATATATCGCATCTGATACTTTATTAAATCAACTTCCAAGGACCAAAGAGCGGTCAGAAGAAGCTCCGACAGAATTGCTTGGCAACAAGCTTGAGAAATATGGAATAAAAATTGAAGACTTGAGTAAAATCACTGAGATTGTACCAATTCTTCTGGATAGGCCGGAGGATTTAGAAAAATTTTATAATAATTTTAATAAGGGAGATTATGCTGCTTTAGCTAAAGATCTGCTCAAAATGTCTGAAGACAGCCCGGCCATAAAAGATTATTGGGATAGGAACCAAGATATTTTTAAAGGCGTTATTACTAACGTTGTCAAAAACACACCTATTCTTGAGAAATATGAATTAAACGGAGAATTACTCGAGTTATTTGGGCCTCTTTTAACTAGCAAGAATGCTTCACAAGTAAAAGTTATGGTAGAGAAGTATCAAAAGAGCGATTGGCCAGGGATTGCTATTGATTTTTGTAAAATGATAGAAACTGATCCAGAGTTTAAAAAACACCTAGATAATAATAAGGGTAATTTGGGCAAGATAGTCCAGGCCGTGGTTGACAATATCCCATATGTAAAACAATTTACTGGAGATATGAAAATTGATGCATTAGTTGCAAATATTTTAAAGGACCCCCAGGGGCTTAGAGAAGGAATTGAGTCTTACCAAAAAGGTGGTAAAGGTATGGTTTGGGGATTGGCAAAACTAGGAGTAGCCAAAGTTCTTGATTCTGAATTCAGAGGCGCAGTTTTTAAAGCAGCGGGCACTTGGTTGCTAGGTGACGGAAGTCTTAAGCAGCAAGTAGTAGATCGTATCGCAAAACTTGAACCTAGTGAATCTCGCAATAATTTAAACGATTTGACGAAAGAAACTATTAAACTTTTAGATAACGGATCAGAAGAACAAATTTCCCAATTAGAGGACCTCGTTAAAAAGAACCAGTTGTTTTCTAATATTACAATTAAAGGTTCCTTCAATGAAGTGCTTAAAATGGAAAATATGGATATTTCCGAAAGTTTTGTGAACAGCACATTTGAAAACGTATCCTTTAAAGGTTCAAAATTTACTAATAGTAGTTTTCTGAACGCTAGTTTCAAGAATGTTGATTTCTCAGGGGCTGAAATAGATGGCACTGTTCTAGCAAGTATGGAGTTGCAGCTTCAAAAGAATCCAAAATTACTCAAAGGCGTAAAAATAGTTGGTGACATTCCACCGGGGACAAATCTAAGCGGAGTTGATTTCTCAGATGTGAATTTATCTGAAGTTACCTCAATGAAGGGGGTAAATATTAAAAATACTGAATTATTGGACGCTGTACTCCCATCTAAAACTATTTTCGAGTCCGCTTATAATTTACAAAATGCCCGTATGCCCAAAGGCTATGTTACAGAAGAAATGATTGCTAACAATCAGGATAAAGTCATTAACTTGATGTTAGATGCTATGGAAATTAAGAACAACGCTCCACTTGATCCAAAATTTCGTGAAAAAATAGTAGAGATTTATAAAAGCGATACTCCAATTGGCAAGAAAATGCGTGAAGATTTAAGTAATGACCCACAAATTATTACTCAAGGAGGGTTTCCAAAAACCGTTCAAAATCATTACTCAGAACTCGCAACTGCTGCTTCTGCTATTACTGTTTTATATGACAGTAGAAATGATGTTGCTTCTATTGAACCAAAATTATATGCAAATATTATAGCAGATAAAATATCTGAGAATCTTTTTGGTAAAGGAGACAATAGAGGTAATGACACTATATTAATCAGAAACATAGTCAACAAAGCTTGTTCAAATTTTTTAAAAGCTAATCCTTATGCTACGATTCAGGATGACGTACTAGAAAGCCCTAGATTCGATAATATGGTAAAAGAAATCACCGAACAAATTAGAGCTGTCAGCAAATATACATCCATAGGCCTAGTATCTGGAGGAATATATTTACCAAAAACAAGTGCTACTCCTGAGTTGATTGATTCCGTAACGAAGAATATTAAACATAACGTTGGTTTTAATAAAGATGAATTAGCTCAAATTCAGAATCTAACAAACCTCATTGCTAAAAATTTGTTTGGGACCGGAGCTGTAAGCAGTCGTGCACCTGATACAGCAATGATTATGGAAACTTTAGTGGAGACCTTTAAGGAACTGAAAAAGGAAAATAAGAACGTCGATATAACCGGCATTATAGAAGCTAATGCAAAAAAACTGGCTGGAGAAGTTGATGCTGGTTATTTTTCTACTACACGAACTGGTCTTACAGAATTATATTACAAAAACAGTACCTCTACAACCGTTGGGCTTGTATCAGGTGGCATATATTTAGATAAACAAACAATACTAGGCAGCCCTTTCAAGTCGAATTTAAAATCTCATATAAACGACCAAATTGGTGAAGAATTGGAAAAATTAGCGGCAAAAAAGATAACTGTGTCTAAAAAAGAAAATCCTAAAAAATTAGCTCAAACACTAGCTACAACAATTGACTCAGAACTAGCACGCTCTCTGGTTGTTAGCACTCCTCCTAGACACTCTACTCCTTCTACCATGAGTCGTAATAAACCCAAGAGTGAACATGTAATTTAGTAAAATTATTTTAGTATTAAAAAAATAATTACTGTAACTTCTTGCAAATATCGTAAAACCATTAATAATTATGACTAATTTAGAATATAATTTGTCGCAATGTTAAAACATCTTACACTTGCAAAGTACTTGACCTTTCTGTTCTGGAAACAGTTATTGATTACTTCTATAATAATCTTGAGTATTTTATTTATCTCAAACACATTTGACGTTTTACAAAAATTTAAATCTGTTAGCATTTCTCCAAGTGAATTTTGGCTATTAATTTCATATAAAGTCCCATACCTTTTTAACGAGGTCAGTGTTATGACATGCTTCATAGCAACGTTGTTGTTTATTCAAAACCTCAGAAAAAACAACGAGTTAATTATTATATTAAGCAATGGCATAGCACCATGGAGAGTATTTCTTGTTCCTGTTATTGCCACTTTTTTCTTTGGCATTATTGTTGTAACACTCGTCAACCCTATTGGAGTATACGGCCTAACTAAATACACAAAGCTTGAAGCAATCCTTACTGGAACAACCTCAACTAATTTTATTATTTCACCAACTGGAGTTTTCTTTTATGAAAAATACTCAGGTAATAATAGAATAATCCATGCAAAATCAATAGTAGCAAACAGCAATACACTTAATGATTTAACCATATTAATTGTTGATTCACAAAATAATCTAATAGAGCAAATTGATTCTGCGCATGCCATACTAGAATCAGGGGTTTTTACTCTTTCAGATACAACCGTTACATCACAAAATCACACATCAAGTGCTAACAAAATTGAGTTGCCAACAAATCTTTCAATCAAAAACCTTATATTGCAATTTAATCCACCGGAAATGATTACTCTCTGGAACTTACAAAATTCAATTAATAAATTTTTAGAATCTGGACTAGCCGTGACACGTTACCAATTATATTATTATAAGCAGTTGTTAAAACCACTAGCAATGGTTGCTTTATCTCTAGTCGCATGTTGGTTTGTCAGCCTCAATACTAGAGACAAATCTAATTCTACTACACTAGTATTAGGCCTGGTTGTTGGCATTGGCTCTTATTTTTTCCTTGAAATAGCTCTTCGTATCCTAACTTATAGTGGATTATCCCCATTTTTAGCTAGTTTGTTACCAATAATAGTTATAATTCTAATTAGTAATTTTGTTATTTTACATTTTCAAGAAGCTTGATATACTGCAGAGCTATATTATCATCTATTTTAATACCGCACTTTTTTGGAGCAACATAACATGAAATTTCTAACTTTTCTTGATCGATTTTCTACAGATATTGCCATTGATCTTGGGACTGCAAACACTCTAGTTTACGAAAAAAACAAAGGAATAGTTCTCGATGCTCCATCAGTAGTCGCTCTTATAAAAAAGGATGGAACACTCAAACCATATGCTTTTGGTCATGAAGCAAAGATGATGTTAGGAAGAACACCAACTGACATTGAAGCAAAAAGACCAATGCGAGACGGTGTTATTGCAGATTTTAAAGCTGCTGAAGAAATGATTAAATACTTTATTCGTTCAGTACGAGACAAGAGATCTTTCACCGGACCAAGGATAGTAATATGCGTTCCCTCTGGTTCTACGCCAGTTGAAAGAAGAGCTATTCAGGAAGCAGCTGAAAGTGCTGGAGCTAGAGAAGTTTTTCTTATTGAAGAACCGATGGCGGCCGCGATTGGTGCTGGACTACCAGTTACTGAACCAACTGGCTCAATGATTGTAGATATTGGCGGTGGGACAACAGAAGTTGCTGTTTTGTCCTTAGGTGGCATAGTTTATGCGAGGTCAGTTAGGGTTGGTGGCGATAAAATGGATGAAGCAATTATATCTTATATCAGAAGACATTATAACCTTCTTGTTGGCGAATCAACGGCAGAAAAAATAAAGAAGCAAATAGGTACAGCATTTGTTTCTTCTGACGTCCCATTAAGACAGATGGAAATAAAAGGAAGAGATTTGATAAATGGTATACCTAAAGAGATGGTTTTAAATGAAAAACAAATTTCCGAAAGTTTGACCGAACCAATCAGTCAGATTGTTGAGGCAGTAAAAACCGCTTTGGAGTGTACGCCGCCAGAACTTTCATCTGATATTGTTGATAAAGGTATCGTTTTAACCGGCGGTGGAGCTTTATTGAATAACTTAAGCTATGTGCTGCGAGAAGCTACGCACTTACCAGTATTCGTTGCTGATAATGCTCTTGCTTGCGTTGCTCTTGGTATAGGAAGAGTACTTGAAGATTTTACACGGTTAAAGCACGTATTGTTTAAACAGGAGTAATTAGTGGCAATATTAGAGAACAGGGTACAAACTAAGAATAATCTAATAGAATTGAGTAAATTTACTTTATTCTTTATTAGAAAGTCCTTGGTTACTGCACTCATATTGCTTTCGTGTTTCTTGCTGTATTTTTCTTATCCTAAAACAATAGCTACCTTTGCACTTGATTCCATAGGGAAAACGTTATCTCTTGGAACAATTGTATATGGCCAGTCAGTTAATACGGCAAAATCTTTATATTCAATGGCTTCTTATTTTCAAGATTTAGAGGCTGAGAATCTACAGTTAAAACTTGAGATAGCTTCTCTATCAAAGACACAAGAACTAGCATCTTCTTTAAAAGCAGAAAATACAGCTTTGAAAGAGATACTTAATGTACCACAAAATATTGAAGAGAAATTTGTTACAGCAAAAATAGTAGGCACAATGATGAGCCCATTTACTAGCTATGCGATAATACAAGCCGGAGAAAACGACAACGTAAAAGTTAATGATATTATACGAGGAACAAAAGGTTTGATTGGCAGAATTACAGAAACGGGAAATAACTATTCTACTGTAATGCTTATAAATGATCATAACTCTCGAATCCCAGTTATAACCGAAAACTCAAAAGCACGTGGGATTTTGGCAAGGCAAGATAATAATTTGAAAATTATCTATTTACAAGAAGATCACAATGCGCAGGTTGGAGAAATAATTCTTACTTCTGGTGATGGGAAAATATTTCCTAGAGGAATACCAATTGCTACCGTAATTAAAGTTAAAGATAGGGAAGCATTCGTAGAAATGCTTGACGACCTCAATAAAATTGATTTTGTTGTGGTCGCATCAAATACTGAATAATCTATAAACTTGTCGAAGCTCGAGATATTTAGAAAAATGAATAATAAAATAGAAGATAATTCAAAAAATAGCTCTACATTTGAAGTACCAAGAAGTACCGTAGAGGATTCTGTGAACGAGGTTTACAGAATCCATCTTAATGAAGAAGTGCTAGAACTTAGCAACAATTTTTGTAAATATTATTACGCCACTAATTCAGAAACTGACGAGGAATTTTTTGCTATCGTTTTTGAAAATGATTTTTTACACCCAATAAAAAATATAGATTCCCTCTGTAAAAATAGGATAAATAATCTTAATCAAATTTATGATTACTCTGTTGTTAGACTTTCTTCAACTAAAGAAGAACATTTAGCTGTTATAGTAGACAGATATAATCCTTCTGATAATCTTGCTACCTACCTTGCAAGTGGTAATACAATTAATACTGGAGGTCTAGAAGACCTAATTGAAAAACTTTTGGATGTTTTCACTAAATTAAGTAATGCAGATATTTATTGCTATACCATAAAACCTTCTAACATTTTGATGCATGACGGTGAATTTCTTGCTCTGCGAGAGTTTGTTGATTCATATCCAAATTTTCATCAAGAAGGGCAGTATTTGGCTCCAGAACTAGCTGGATGCCATGTAGCGGCACGCTACGTACTTAATGTAAAATCGGATATATACGCTCTAGGAGTCACTGTATTTGAAGCTTATACAGCAAAGTCAATTTGGAAAGAGCACAAAAGTATTATTGAATATAATAACGCACGATTCGAAAACACTACCAGTAAATATCTTCTTTCAGGAACAAGGGTACCAGAAAAATTACGCGTGTTTTTTAAATGGACGCTTCATGACGAAGCAAATATTAGATGGGAACTAAATCAAATTAAAGAGTGGCTATCAAGCAAAATTACAAAAGCTGCACATAAGTCAATATCTGATAATAAAAACACTATTGCTTTTGATGAAGTTAACTATTCGAGTTTAAAATCAATTTCTTATGCACTTTTTCATAACTGGCCTGAAGCAATTAAATTTATCAGAGATAATAAATTATTTAAGTGGGCAAGCAGAGAACTATTAGATAGTGATTCATTAGAACAAATAAAAGCAATTGTTGATAAGAAATCAGAATCTCCTTTTATGGTAACCAACTCAGTTAACTCTAACATTAAAGTATCAAAATTATTATCGCTTTTAGATCCAAACGGTCCGATAAGATATGAGGGTGTTGCATTGTCCGCAGCTTCTATTCCTTATTTTGTATATTATTTAGTTACACAAAATAAGAGAGAATTGGTTGAAAAAGTACTAAAGTTAATTAAGGATGAGTCGTGGTTACTTTATCAAAAAAATCACTATGCATCTGGTTATTTGAAAAAAATACCTGCTGATGATTATCTACGTATTGCTTCACACATATCTACTGGTTCAGTGGCAAAGAGCATAGAAAGGTTTGCTTATTCATTAAATAATAATGCTTGTTGTTACTCTCCAGTCTTGAAAGGTAAATATGTAACGACAATTCCTGAATTATTGAACGCTTTAGATGCATACGCTGAGAAAAACCCTAAAAAATTTAATATTGATCGTAATATAATTGCTTTTATTGCTGCAAAACTAGAACTTATGGAAGATATAAAATCAGCTATACTCCCTAATTTTCCAAGGTTTGCTGAGCACCCTGTAATAAGGGGACTAAGTGTATTGAACATTCTTGAACAACACGAACCAGAAATAAGAATCCCTAATATATGCAACGTTATTGTCTCAGATTTAAAAGATTTATTTGAAGAACATATACATAATGCTGAATTTAAAAAAAGGATTATTACCCAGCTTACCGAAGTTGCAAAAGAAGCTAATTTAAAGAAAATTATTCAGATTTTATCTGATCAGCAACAGTTTATTAATGACTATAATGGTTATTATGAGGCATGCAGAAAAACAAAACTAATTGAAGAAAAGATTAAAACACTGCGTAATGAGGATAAAATATTCAGCGGAGCTCTGTTGCTTGGACAAAAAACCACTGTACTGGTCTCTTACGTTTTATGTTTTATCGTAACAGTAGCAGTAATAATTTAGGTATCCATATGTTACAATCAGACACCGATAAAAACTTTAAGTTTGCCTCTTCTTTGATAAAGGTTATTGCTGTAGTAATCGCGCTAATGGTAATAGTTATTTCAAGATATGCCTTTATCTTTTTTGCAACAGCAATGTTGCCAACCATTTTTGCTATCTTCTTTGATAAAAATGAGCATAGATGTCTTTCTGCTACCATATGTAGCTTTAATTTGATTGGGGTTATGCCTTATCTTATACGTGTATGGGAAGCAAATTCTGTAGATTATCTTGCTCAACAGCTCTTAGCTGATGTCGGAACATGGATGATTATTTATGGGGCTGCACTTATTGGTCAATTACTTTACGCTTCAATGCCATTACTGGTTGTTAGAATATATTCCGCAAGGATGCGCGTAAGGACTGAAAAATACGAGAAACAACACAAAGAGCTCTGTGAACAATGGGGAATTAGCACAAAATAATCATATAAATTTACGCTAACTTAACTTAAGACTATAGTAAATCACATTGGATTAGGTAATTTACTAATATATAAGTAAGTGGCTTGGCATTGATAACTTATTTTACAATAACCTATGTATATCTACAGTAAGTATATTGCCAAAACTATTATCCCAGTATTGTGTGTCATAACTGTAGTTTTAACTAGCCTTGTCTGGATTGTACAAGTATTGAACTTAGTTAGCCTGCTAGAAAAAGGTGTTGAATTAAAGAACTTTATCAAGCTAGTCGCACTGTTGATACCTTACTTGTTATTTATGATAATGCCTATTATTTCTGTAATAGGAGTAATTTATGTATATACTCGTCTTCAAGATGAGAGGCAGTTAATCATATTAAGAGGGGCAGGCCTTAATAATTACGAAATAGCAAAACCAGCCTTATTCGTTGCTACGATACTAACCATTATAGCTGCCTATATCTCTGCCTATCTATTGCCTGTTTCTTACAATAGCCTAAAAACAAACATCAGTAATGTTAAAGAAACTTATGTATCCAATATAATTGAAAACCGAACATTTAACCAGATTTCAAAATATACTACGATATATGTAGATAGGAAAAATAAAAATAATGAGATGCAGGGAATAATTTTATTTGATAATAAAATACCAGAAAATAAAACTATTTTTTTTGCTAAAAAAGGGGAGATCCTAAACTCTGATCAGCAAAATACTAAATTCCTATTATCAGAAGGATTAAGGCATTCCTATGATGCACAAGGAAATATTACCACGCTTCACTTTGATCATTTAGTTATTGAAATAACTAGCGAAACTCAAGATGATGCTGATCCTTATCGTGCTAAAACAAGTATGGAATTATTTATCCCACAAATGCTCTGGCCAAACCTATCTATCCCAATAGAAAAACAAAACCGTCTAATTACTGAAGGCCACTCAAGATTAATTTGGCCCTTATTTAATTTTGTTTTTGTTTTCTTGGCTCTAGCAACTTTTCTTAATTTTTCATACACACGAAAAACTCAAGTTAAACAATTTATCTACACCTTTGTACCGGTTCTAATTGCATCATACTTTCACTTTACCTTACAAAAAATGGCTTATAAAGATTTGGATTATATTTTTCTCTGTTATGGCAATGTGTTTATTTGTATTATTTTTAGCATGTGGCAAAGTACTAGAAACAGCCTTTAATACCAGTTTTGGATAAGAGATATGCATTTTAAAGACCTCCAAGAATTTCTTATATTCCTTGAAAAAAATAATCACTTAAAGAGAATCACAAAATCTGTTTCTACTCGGCTTGAAATTACAGAAATAAGTCGAAGGTTTTTAGCACAAAATGGGCCGGCACTACTATTTGAGAATGTAATTAAAGATGATGGCACATTATCCGCCTACCCAGTTGTTACAAACTTATTTGCCTGCAAAGAACGAATTTCACTCGCTCTTGGAATAAAAAATTCGGATCAGCTCAGAGACTTTGGTAAGCTTTTAGCTTTTATGAAAAATCCAGAACCCCCCGCCTCTTTAAGAGAAACTTTTGCGATGCTGCCAATTGCTAAAAGAATTTTATCAATGAATCCAAAGACTATTTCAAAGGGCAGCTCTCAGGAAATAATAATAACCGATCCTGATCTTAGTATATTACCTATCCAAACCTGTTGGCCCGGCGATGTGAGCCCGTTAATTACATGGCCACTGATTGTAACGAAAGGGACCGGAAATGATAAAACAGATAATTATAACCTAGGAATATACAGACTTCAGCCAATCGGTAAAAATAAACTCCTAATGCGATGGTTAAAAATGCGTGGTGGTGCTGGGCATTACGTAAAATGGAAAAATCTTGGTAACAAAACTATGCCAGCAGCTGCAGTAATCGGAGCCAATCCTGCAATTACATTAGCAGCAGTAATGCCGATTCCAAACACTATGTCAGAGTATAATTTTGCTGGGCTACTTCAAAACAAACCACTCCCGCTTGTACAGTGCAAAACAATTGATTTAAAAGTTCCAGCCCACGCAGAAATAATCTTAGAAGGTGAAATTAGCCTTACTGAATATCAGCCGGAAGGTCCATTTGGTGATCACACTGGATATTATAATGACGTAGAATTATTTCCAGTATTTACAGTTAAGACAATCACAATGAAAAAGAAACCTGTATATTTAAGTACCTATACTGGAAAACCACCAGATGAACCCTCAATTCTCGGGGAAGCACTAAATGAAATATTTGTCCCACTTATACAGCAACAATTTCCTGAAATTATAGATTTTTATCTACCACCAGAAGGCTGTTCTTATAGAGTGGCCGTCGTCTCCATCAAAAAAACTTACGCAGGCCAAGCTAAACGCATCATGATGGGTATTTGGTCATTTTTGCAGCAATTTATGTATACGAAATTTATCATTGTCGTTGACGATGACATTAACATACGAGACTGGAAAGAAGTAATTTGGGCAATCTCAACAAGAACCGATCCAAAAAGAGACTCCACATTTATTGAAAACTCAGCAATTGATTATCTTGACTTTGCCTCGGTTGAATCAGGTTTGGGCAGCAAACTAGGAATTGATGCAACTAATAAATTACCACCAGAGACTAAACGTAATTGGGGCGAAGTGATTAAAATGGACAGTGATGTTGTTAAAAAAATTGATGATATTTGGTCAGAACTTTTAGTATGATGATACATTATATAACAATAGGATTTGGTGGTGCAATTGGGGCTATAGCACGTGTGGCTATAGGAAAAATATTACCAAGTACTGTCATAGGAGGAATACCTTTTCCCATAATGTTTGTAAATATTGTTGGCTGTTTTCTTATTGGGTTATTAACAGAAATAATGGCATTACATTGGTCTCCTTCTGAGAATATTAAGTATTTATTGATCTCAGGATTTTTGGGAGGATTTACTACATTCTCCACTTTTGCATTAGAATTTGGAGTGTTAGTTGAGAAAAATGAGCTAATGCACGCTATGTTTTACGCATTATTGAGTCTCTCCGTCAAAACTCTAAATTTTTGATATAATTTCAAGAATTTCAAAAATAAATCACCGCACATTCATTTTTT